>NZ_JSWE01000206.1 GCF_000815465.1 Candidatus Jidaibacter acanthamoeba
CTTATACATTTGAAAATATAGTTAAGCCTTTTTCTATATGGTCAGCTGAGAAGTTAGTTGAAGCAGGTATTTCAGCTATAGATGCTGCTGCTTATACGTTTGAAATGATACAAACAAGTTTTAATGATTGGTGGAGTCAACCTTCAAGTATTGATATAGCCAAACTTTATAACGATGCTCATCAGGCATTTAATGATTGGTGGAGTCAACCTTCAAGTATTGATATAGCTAAACTTTATAACAATGCTCATCAGGCATTTAATGATTGGTGGAGTCAACCTTCAAGTATTGATATAATAAAACTTTACAATGATTTATCAGATGTATTAGTATGCGGGTCAGAAAAATTTATATCAATCTCAAAACCGATAATTAAAAGCCCTATTTTTAAAGCTACATTCGTGACCTTAGCTAAATTGAACTTTGATAATTATGCTGTCGGTTCGTTAAAGATGTTTATGCCGGTTGTTGGTGTTATATCTTCCGTAGTGTCTGAAAATATACAAAACATCATTGATGAAAATGATGAAGATAACTTAGAAGATATAAATGTAGATATTAATGATAATTTGCTAAAAACAGCTATAGATAATAATATTAATTTAACAATAAAAGAAGAAAATATTAATAACCCATCTTGGGATGTACCTTCCAATGAGGAAGGCGTTTCAACATATACAAGCTATCTTTCTAATAATGCCCTTTCAAATATAATCAGTTCTGAATACTTTAAAGCGGCATTAATTTTATTTTCAGCTTATACTATGCAACAGAAGGAAGCTTATGAGGCATTTCCAACATCTGCTATAATCTTGAGTGCTATGTTTATGAGAAATGATAATATAAATCAGCAGGAGATGCTAAACAAAGCAGCTGTAGTTAACTTCCCTTATTCTTCTGATGAGCAGTTTGAACCCACTCTGCAACTGGATGTAATTAATAATCTTTATTATATGGATAGCACTCAAGACTTTAATTGAAGTGCTAAACCCATTGTATAGCTTATTTATCAATTTAAATAAATTGCTTTTAATCTGATAAAATATAAAAAGCGCGTCATAAGGTACATTATTATGGCGCGCTATATCTGGAAATTATTATAATTTTACTGAGTATTGCTTGAAAAGCCTTTTAACTTTTTAGCTCTACTTGGATGCCTTAGTTTTCTTAAAGCTTTAGCTTCAATTTGCCTAATCCTTTCCCGAGTTACTCTAAACTGTTTGCCGACCTCCTCAAGAGTGTGGTCAGTATTCATTCCAATACCGAATCTCATTCTAAGCACTCTTTCTTCCCTAGGGGTAAGGCTAGAGAGCACCCGAGTAGTAACTTCTCTTAAATTGGTAAGTATCGCTGCATCAAGCGGTTGGATAGCATTTTTATCTTCGATAAAATCACCAAGCATACTGCCTTCATCATCGCCCACAGGGTTTTCTAAACTCATCGGCTCTTTAGCAATTTTAAGAACTTTTCTTACTTTCTCAACCGGCATTGCAAGTTTCATTGCAATTTCCTCAGGAGTAGGTTCTCTTCCCATATCATGAACAATTTGTCTTGAAGTTCTAAGGATCTTGTTGATTGTTTCTATCATATGCACAGGGATACGAATAGTTCGTGCCTGGTCGGCGATAGATCTCGTAATTGCCTGCCTAATCCACCACGTAGCGTAGGTAGAAAACTTATAACCTCTTCTGTATTCAAACTTATCTACCGCCTTCATAAGACCGATATTTCCTTCCTGAATAAGATCAAGAAACTGTAATCCACGATTAGCATATTTCTTAGCAATTGAGATTACTAGCCTTAAGTTTGCCTCGATCATTTCCTTCTTAGCTTTGCTTGCAACGCGTTCACCCCTTTGCACTTCGGAAACCAGCTGTTTAAAGGTAGAAATATCCAAGCCCACTTCTTTGGCTATTTCGATTACATTACCGCGTAAGTAATTAATCTGCTCTCTTTCTTTTTGAATAAAATCTTTAAATCCTTTATCTTTTAAGCCTTCCAATTTGTCCAGCAGCATCGGCTCAAGCTCATTTCCCGTATATTTAGTTAAGAAAGTGTTACGGTTAATTTTGTTATTTTCAGCTAGCCTTAAAATTTGAGATTCAATACCGATAAGTTTCTTATTTATGCTGTATAACTTGTCTAAAATCCTATCAATTTGAGTTTCATTAAAGCGCATATCCTGCATTAAGGTACTAAGTTCCTGATTTAAAGTTTCATATTTTTTATTAAGTGCCGCGCTGAATGGTTTGTTTTCAAGTGCAGCAGCAAGCTTATCCTGTTGAATGTTTAAAATTTGTCCTGATAGTTGAGCAGCTTTTCCGAAAACATCAATCATTTTCGGTCTAAGTTCTATTTCCATACTTAAAATGGATAAATTCTCTTCACTATCATAATCATCCGGAGCTTCAGTTTTTTTCTCATCGCCTTCTTCTTCGTCTAAATCTTCATCTTCCGATTCTTCAGTTTCTTCTTCAGTTTCATCCTCATCTTCGTCTTCTTCTTCCTTAAAGCCTGCAAAGTCATCTTCAGCAAGCTTAGCTTCAGAAAATTCATCTTTACCAAATTCTTTAGAGTACATTGCATCAAGATCAATTATTTCACGTAATAAAATAGCCTCATTAGATAATGCATCATACCAATCAATAAATGCTCTCAAAGCTACAGGTGTTTGACAAAGATAAGTGATCATTTTATAACGACCGTCTTCAATCTTTTTAGCTATCTCAACTTCACCTTCTCTGGATAACAGCTCAACATGCCCCATCTCTTTGAGATACATTCTAACCGGATCATCACTTCTTAAAGTCTCCTGTTCCTCTTCTTCTTCCGCAGGTTCTTCTTCGGATATAGGAAGGTCGAAAACCAGCTCTTCATCATCAGAAGATTTCTCTGATAGAGTAATTCCCGCATCATCGAAAAAGGAAATAGTATCTTCAATTTTTTCAATATCGGTATCACTGATAACACTGTTAAGCTGATCAAATGTTACGCTTCCGGTCTCTTTGCCTTTTTTTATCAATTTTTCAAAGGAAGAATCCTCATTAGCTGCTTTATTTGCAGGTGATTTAGCAGTTTGGGTCTTCACCTCAACTGAATCCATATTATTAATTGAGGACTTTTCAGCCGAAGAAAGTTTTTTAGACTCCTTGAATATCTTGTTATCCTCTTTTGTTGCCGTCTTTTGGTTCTTAGAAGTAGCCTTGCTCATTTTGTTCTCGTTAATTTAAAATGTTAAGTTCTGTTTTTAGGATTTCCTCAATTTGTTTCAAATAGCTTAACTTGTTATAAGTTTCTTCATCTTGTCTTTCCATCAGTAATTGACTTGTGGTTTTTATTTGTTCTTGAATTATAATCAAATTGTTTAATTTGAAAATTCTTATTATTCCCTCTTTAGCTTCTTCACTACTTGCCTCGCTTTTCGCGAACGTGTCAAACATATTATCATTTAACTTAAAATTAAATTGCTCTTCCAAAGTTTGCCGCAAAGTTTTCCGACAAGGCTCGTTTTCGTAATTGATATAACCTTTTAAATTTAATATATATTCACGGATTTTGTCAAGAAAATTAGACCTTATTTCAATGTCATGCAGTTCATAATATATTTCATCATCAGAAATAATTTCAGGGTGGTTAATAACTGTTGCCAGAATAGTTAAAATATTGTTTTCCTGTTCGCTCAGTATTGATTGTATGTTGTGCTTTGAATTTAAAAATTCTTTATTAATATTGGGTTTTTTCTTATTTGAAAGTATCTCATATACTTTGCTTTTAAAGTATGAACTATAAGATTTTTGCAGGTCTTTATCAATAATTTTTTTAGCTAGTAATTCCAGGTTTTTCCTTAAAGTTGTAACATTTTCTGGGGTTTTTACGGTATGCATTTTTAAAAGTGACGTAAACAACAACTCTGATAAAGGGGTAGGGTGATTTATTATTGATTTAAAAAATTCTCTACCTTTATTAACAATTACTTCATCGGGATCTTTCCCCCCCGTGAGAGAGGCAAAATTTAATGTTTTATCCGCTTTAATAAAAGGGAGAATTTCGGAAGCAAGCCTGGAGGTTGCAGTTCTTCCCGCGTTATCCGCATCAAGACAGAGGGTAGGTATATCAACAATTTTCCATAAAGATTTTATATGCTCTGAAGATATACTTGTTCCAAGTGGAGCCACTGAATTGTAAATTTCATTATTTGCCAGGGCTATGACATCCATATATCCTTCAACTACTATTATTTGCTTGGTTTTAAGTGCTTCTTTTTTGGCAAAGTTTAAGCCGTATAAGGTTTCACTTTTTTTAAATATTAATGTTTCCGGAGAATTTAAATATTTAGGCTCTCCTTTTTCTATTAACCTTCCTCCGAAAGCAACAGTTTTACCGCTCTTATTAAAAATCGGGAAAATAACACGATTTTTTAATGGATTATAAACCCCGTAATCGCCTTTTAATAATACTTTAGAAGCAGCTATCTGAGTTTCATTAAATTTTTGCTTTAATATATCATGCAACTCACTATGGTTGTGGGGAGTAAATCCTAGTCTATATTCTGCAATAATTTCATTTTTCAGGCCTCTTTTTTTAAGGTAATTTAAAGCTTGTTTCCCTTCCGGGCTAAATAGTTTTTGTGTATAGTAATTTGCTGCTGCTTCATGAATTTCTATTAAAATATCTCTAATATCCTGCTGCTTTTTTTGCACTTCGGTATGTTTCGGCAGCTCAATGCCTGCTTCTTGGGCTAATTTTTCCAAAGCTTCGGGGAATTTAAGATATTCGGTTTCCATCAAATACGAAAAAACATCGCCATGTGCACCGCAACCGAAGCAGTGATAAAATCCTTTGTTATCACTCACATTAAATGAGGGGCTTTTTTCCGGATGAAAAGGGCATAAACCGAGATATTCTCCGGTAGTTTTACGCTTGAGCGCAACCTTTTTGGATACTACGGAAGATAGATTTATCCTTGCTTTTACTTGATCAATCGCGTAAGACAATCAGCAGCCCTTATTATTTTATTTCAGGATTATAACAAAAAATTATTTTAATGATACCTTAGAGTATATTTCAACTAAATGTTTTATTAAGGTTATTTTTATTCATACTAAACTTATTAATAAAAAAAGTAATAAGCTTTCATTTGTAAATTTTTTGCGGAGATTTTAGGTGATTGCACAGGCTTTAAAAAGCTTGTTTCCTTAAGGTGTTTATCTCCTAAAACGGTGCAACAATATCTAATATTTGCCTGCCTAATCTTTCCTGCTGATATTCCGATAATTGCCCACGCCCACCGTAAGATACTCTGGCTTCTGCAATCTGATCTAAGGTAACTGCATTTTCAGAGCTGATATCTTCAGGCCTTACTATACCTTCTATAGTTACTTCCCTTACCTCAAAATTAACCCTCACTTCTTGGGATCCCTTAATATATAAATTATTATTCGGAAGTATTTTTATTACTGTTGCGGCAACTGTTGTATTAATGGTTTCCTGCCTATCAACTTTGCCTTCGCCGGTATTGTTGTCGTTTGAGGTAACATTTAATAATTTAGAAGGATTTACCGCATCAGGTAAAATGTTTTTAACTTTGTTTTCAAAGCCGAATAAGCTTGGCATACCTGCACTTGTAGAGCCTGATCTGGTTTTTGTAGTTTTATTATCGAGTTTTGCTTTATCTTGAATAGTAATATTCACTTTTAAGATATCTCCGATTGCTCTTGCGCGCAGATCACGGAAAAAGGCTCTTGAGCCGGGTTTCCATAAAGAATTGGCAGCTTTCCCTTGAGCCGGGGGTTCTATTGATGATTGCTGCTCCGATTGAGCCGTTTTAGCTTTAAGGTATTGTTCCTGTTGAATATAGTCATTATAAGTATTAACCTTATTAAATTCGGGAGGGCGTCCTACATTAGCAAGTCGGTTCGCCATAATATCACAGGCTGTTAAAGAAGATAAAGAAAGAAGTAAGATAATTTGCTTAATATTCATAATTTATATTTGTCCCCCAACCTCAACTACTTGAGCATTTTTTATCCTTCCGATAACTAACTTGCCGCTATCAATATTTTTAAACTTGATAATATCATCTAAGCCGCCGGCCTCTAAGGCTACTCCCAATGTTTCGATTATGAGAGCAGTTTTATTAAATTGCAAGGTAACCTTTTGTCCTTTATTAATTATAGTCGGCGACATAAGCTCGCTTGGCCTTATAGGTTTGTTCGGTTGTAAGGTTTTTTTAGCTGATTTACCTATAATTTCCTTTGTATCTTGGATTATAAGCCCTGAAAGCTTATCTTTCGGATATTTTATTTCTCCGAACATATCCTCATTAAGTAATTCTCCTTTATTAACCTTGCGGGTGAGGGTAGGGATAATTATTGCTTCCGTACTGATGCCTTCGAGTGAATATTCGTGACCGTTAGAAGTAACTAATAATTTAACTTTATTAGAGTTAAGTGCATATTCAGTAGCCAGTAGCTCGATATCTTTCGCGTTCTTTAGGTTACTGCCAGCATTTAGCCTAACTATAATATGGTCAATAAATTTTTCACGTTCCAGTTCTTCCTCAACCATCTCTTTAATTTCAGTGATGGTATGAGCAAAAGCAAAGCAGTAGTGAAAAATAATAATAAAAAATAGGTGAGGGATATATTTCATATTACTTACGATTTAGAATCAATTGCTTCTTTTGCCATCTGCTCTGCCGTCTGCATAACTTTCGAGTTCATTTCATAATTCCTTTGTGCCTTAATTAGGTTCATAATTTCGGTGATTGAATTTACGTTAGAACTTTCAACAAAATGTTGTTTGATACTTCCGAATCCCTCATCAAGAGCAAAGCCTAAGATAGGAGCACCGGAAGCGGTAGTTTCTTTGTATATACTATCCCCAATTGCCTCTAATCCCGAAGGGTTTTGAAATATTGCCAAATCAAGTTGCCCCAAATCCTGAGGGTCAGGCTGGCCGGCTATGGTTGCCTGTACTCTGCCGTCTCGGGTTATTGTTACATTGAGGGCGTCCTGCGGGATAGTGATGCCCGGTGATATTTCATATCCTAAAGGGTTAACAATCACTCCATCAGGACTCCGCATTAACTCACCGGCTCTTGTATAGCCGGTATTGCCGTCAGGTAAGTTGACCAGAAAAAACCCGTTACCGTCAAGTGCAAGGTTGAGCGGAGTATTAGGTGTTGGGATTAATTCTCCTTGTGAGAAAACTTTATATGTTGCTCCCACGGCCGTTCCTAGACCGAATTGTATACCTGTGGGGATTATGCTTCCGTCAGCAGCGGATAAAGACCCCATCCTGGTTTCAGTTTGATATAATAAATCATTGAAAATGACATCCGACCTTTTATATCCTTTTGTTTCCGAGTTAGCTACGTTATGTGAAATATTATCAATCTTGCGCTCGTTTGCCACCATACCGGTCGCAGCTATATTTAATGCTCTTAACGACATAATAAGTTATCCTCCCCCTATTTTAGTCCCCTGTTTTATTCCCCTATTTTTGAATATACCTTGTAAGTACTACGTTGCATATTATATAAATCATTAATTAAGTTTGATGTAACGGTTGCATCTTTTTGCACCTCAGCTAATTTTACCATTTCTTCAATTGCATTAACGTTCGAACCTTCAAGCATACCTTGTACGATTCTTGCATCTTCCTTAGCTTCCGGAGCTGCCTCCGAAGTAAATAACCCTTCTCCATTTTTCCTGACCAGACGCGGGTTTGTAAACTCTACCACTCCGATCACTCCCCTTGCTTCTCCGTTTACCGTTATAGTTCCGTCCTGAAGTATAACAGGTGAAGGGTCACCTTCTTCAAATCCGATTTCCTGGTTGTCGGCAGTGAGTATCGGGCTTCCTTTATCGTTTACCAAGGTATTTTCCGCATTAATAAAAAAGTTACCGTTTCTGGTGTATTGAATACCGTTCTTAGTATTAACTACAAAGAAACCACTTCCTACCAATGCCACGTCTAAAGGCCTATTAGTTGGAACTAATCCGCCGTCTTTAAGGTCAAGGGTAGTTGCAATGTCATTCGGAAAAGCTACCTTTTCTCTCGTATCTTGAGTTAAGTATTTATCAAAGACCATGTGCTCTTTTTTGAATCCGGTGGTATTTGAATTTGCAACATTATCAGCTGTAACATTTATTTTATTAAATGCTGCAACTTGTTTAGATAGCATAAAATAAGTCGAATTATCCATAGTATTTAATTTTTCTTATATACAAAAGAGTAAGCAAATTTTATACCAAATAATTAGTAACATTAAATTTATGTTAAGATGCAAAGTTAATTGTTGTCAAATAAAGATTGTTGCTTGTTCTGCTCCGAGGGATTTTTTATACTATGGCTTTTGCCGGAAATGTTTAAAGCTAATGCCTCTTGGGTGCCGTCATGCAGCTCTATTTTTATTACGCTATTCAGCTTAATTTGGGTAATACTTTTTATTACTTTTCCTTTATTATCCCTGATTAGCGCAAATCCGCGCTTTAAAACTTTCTGATAATGAAAGCTATCAAGCAGCATGCCGTGTATTTGAAGTTTTGAATTAAGCCGTTGTAATAAATTAGTCATCAGATTAGAGAGTTTAAACTCAATATTTTCTAATTTCCCTTCCAGTGAGATTATTTTGGAAAGAAAAAAACCCAAGGCAGTTGAGAGATTATTTAGTTTGAGTTCATTATGTTTAATTAAATTCGGCAGGGTTGAATCAAGTCTTCGTTTTAAGGTTTCTAAAGTATATTTTAACTCGGATAGTACTGGAACTGCAATTTCTGCAGCAGCAGTCGGGGTAGGGGCTCTTTTGTCGGAAGCAAAATCTATAAGTGTGGTATCCGTTTCATGGCCTACTGCTGAAATGATCGGGATTTTAGAATCAGCTGTTGCTCTAATTACTATTTCTTCATTGAAAGCCCATAAATCTTCAATTGAACCGCCCCCTCTTGCAACAATTAAAATATCAGGTTTAGGTATAGAGTATGGAAGGTTATTAAAGCCATTTATAGCACCGGCAATCTGTTCGGCAGCTTCATTTCCTTGTACCAACACTCCCCAAAGCAAGATGTGAACCGGAAAGCGGTCGGATATCCTATGTAAAATATCTCTGATTACAGCTCCGGTAGGGGAGGTAATAACCCCGATAGTTCTCGGCAAATAAGGAATCGGTTTTTTTCGATTAGGTGCAAATAAACCTTCAGCTTCCAATTTTTGCTTTCTTTTTTCAAGCATGGCAAGTAATGCGCCAATTCCCGCTACTTCAACTTTTTCAACGATTAACTGATAATAAGACCTCCCCGGAAAAGAGGAGATGGAACCGGTGCATATTACCTCAACCCCATCTTCAATTTGAAATGGGAGTTGATTCGCTAGCTTCTTCCAACAAACTGCATTAAGTACGGCATTGTTATCTTTTAAACTAAAATATATATGACCTGATGAGGCAACTTTAAGTCCTGAGATTTCACCCCTAATTCTGATATAAGAAAAGGTTTCTTCCAGTGTAACCTTTATTGCATGAGCAACTTCCGAAACACTGTATTCAGGAAGATTAGAGTCAGATCCTTTCATCATCATGTTGTTCTATCTCCGCATAAATTGAATATTTACCGTCAAGTGAAGATAAGCTAGAATTATTTAAGGCACGGTTATATTTAAATTCAGAAGCATTGGCAGCCAACCTTAAGTCATTTAATACGGAGCTATCTAAATCTGCCCCGCTCCATTCAACAAGTTTAAGCGGCACTCGAAGCGATAAGTTCCGCTCGGATTTAAATTTTCTAACCAGCTCTAACACTTGTAATGCGACAGCTCCTTGTGCGTATAATTTTTCTTTAAAATAATGGTTTTCAAGCTTTGGCCAACTACCGCGTTTGTGTAAAGATTTACCGCTGAAAATATGGTGATTAATCTCTTCGGTAATATGAGGTAATAGCGGAGCAAACAATATCAGGATGTGCTTTAAACAATGGTATATTGTATATACTGCGCTCATTTGACCTTTAGGGTTGAGCTTGGTTTCATCATAAGCTCTGGCTTTAACCAATTCTAAGTAATTATCGCAAAAAGCATTCCAGAAGAAATCTTCTATTATCACTCGAGCATCCGAGTATTCAAACTTATCAAATTCAGCGGTTGCACCTTCAATCGTTTTATGGAGCTCAGATAATATCCATAAATCAAGTGACTCAAATATTTTACCGTTATTAATATCTTCTTGCGGGAAAGTCGGCTGATTACCGTCAAGCTTAGCAAAATGAAAACCGGCAAATTTAGAAGCATTCCAAAGCTTATTAACTAATTTTCTGCCGATTTTAAACAATTCCTCCGAGTAAGCGGTATCAACACCGAGCTTAGAAGTAGATGCCCAATAACGCACCACATCAGATCCTTTTTCAATAATTAGTTCCTTAGGGGTAACTACGTTGCCTTTGGATTTACTCATCTTTGTTTTATCGCGAGCTAAGCACCAGCCGCTAATCATTAAATTTTTCCATGGAATAGAGTCTTCATGGAACAGAGATTTCACGATCGTATAAAACCCCCAGGTTCTGATGATTTCATGGGCTTGCGGTCTTAAATCAAACGGATATAATTTCTGATGCCTATCATAATCGATAGCTAAGCTCCGGGTTATTGCCGAAGTGTTAAGCTGTGGGCTGATTGAACTGGTTGCCCAAGTATCCATAACATCATAATCAGGCTCAACTTCTTTCCTCGTATACCCTTTCGGTAAATCGGTAAGCGGATCGACCGGGAGCTGATCAATATCGGCAAGCAATATTTTTCCTTCTTCTCCACTACGTTTGGAATACCAAGCCGGGAATGGAACCCCGAAAAAACGTTGCCTTGAAATACACCAATCCTGGTTTAAGCCGTTAATCCAATTTTCAAGCCTTACTCTCATATAATCCGGGTACCAATTACATGCTCTGCCTTTTTCAATTAAAGCATCCTTATGAGATAAAAGGGTAACATACCATTGATGGGTAGGAATAATTTCAAGCGGAGCACCTGATCTTTCCGCGCACTTAACAAATTGAGTTACTTCTTCCTGCTTTCTAAGTAGCCCGAGGGTCTTTAAATCTTCTATGATTTGCTTTTTAGTTTCTTCAACTTTTAAACCGTCATATTTTCCGGAGTTAACCATTTTTCCGTCAAGGCTAATACACTCCTTGGTTGTAAGATTATGTTTTTTCCACCATTCTATATCTTGAATATCCCCAAAAGTACAGCACATTACTAGTCCGGTACCTTTCTCAGGATTTACACTTTCATCGGCAATTATAGAAACTTCATGATTAAATATAGGTGTAATGGCTTTCTTCCCTGCAAGGTGTGCATACCTTCCATCAAGGGGATTATAAAACACGGCAACACAAGCAGGAATAAGCTCAGGCCTGGTAGTTGCAATAATCACTTCTTCTCCATTTGCAGTAGAGAAAGCTATATCATTCATATAACCTTTACGTTCTTTATCTTCAATTTCCGCTTGGGCAATTGCGGTTCTGTCAACCGGATCCCAAAATGTGGGAGAAAATTTGCGGTAAGCTAAATCTTTATTAAACAGATCGATGAAAGACATTTGGGAAATTTTGCGGGAATGCTTACTGATAGTTTGGTATTCCTGTGTCCAATCAACGCTTAAAGCTATTTCTTTAAATAAGGCTCTAAACTCCTGTTCGGATTCTTCGACTACTTCTTCACAAATTTTAATAAAGTCGGCACGCGGCATCTTTCCTGCACGCACACCTTTAACTTTCTCCACAAGCCTTTCAGTCGGCAGTCCGTTATCATCAAATCCCATCGGGTAGAATACGTTCATTCCCTTCATTCGTTGATAGCGAGCTATGAAATCAGTTTGAGTATAGCTAAATATATGCCCCATATGTAACAAGCCGGAAACTGTAGGAGGAGGGGTATCTATTGAAAATGTGCTTTCTCTTCCTTCTTCATTGTTATAAGCATAAACTTGGGTTTTATCCCAAGTTTCCTGCCATTTTTTTTCTACTTCTTGTGAATTATACTTTTCCGGTAATGAGGACATTTACTTTCCTTCGGTTATTTATTTTTTCTTTTCGATATCTGCTAATATTTTCATGCTAATAATTTTATCAGGGTTGGTGACTTGCCCGTTATCATCTTCGCTGCCTTTTTTAATTTTATCAACAAACTCCATGCCACTTATCACTTTGCCGAAGGCGGTATATTGTTTATCCAGGTGAGAAGCGGTTGCAAGTACGATAAAAAACTGGCTGTTTGCAGAATTAGGATTCATGCTTCTTGCCATAGAAACTATTCCTCTTGCATGGTGAATATCGTTAAATTCCGCTTTTAAATCAGGTTTTGGGCTTCCTCCCATCCCAGTGCCGGTCGGGTCTCCGGTTTGTGCCATAAAATTTTTAATTACTCTGTGAAAGACTACACCGTTGTAAAAGCCTTCTCTGGTCAGCTCCTTAATCCTTTTTACGTGCTCTGGAGCTTTATTTGGAAACAGTTCGATTTCAACCGTGCCGTCTTTTAATTCCATAACTATAATATTCTCCGGGTCAAGTTTTCCTTCTGAAGTTGCTTCCGCTTGTATAGAGGAAAAAGTGAAGGCTATGCCGCAAAATGTTGAGATAAACTTTTTCATAATGAACCCGAAATTATAGTTAATAATTTGCGATATTACTCTTCGAGCACAAAACTTCAACAGTTTTTACATGTAATTAGAAAATAATAGGTTTATATAGTAATAATCTTATTACATATAAACCCTTAGTTTAAATAATCGACAATAGAACTTATTTTCCTAGTTAAGATATTGGTAAATATCCACATCTTCAGCTTTTAAAAAGCTATCAATTTTAACCATGCGTTTAGCTATCTTTTTATTCTTTATATCCCCGAACCAAAGCTTCCATTTTTGCTCACCTACTAATTGTTTGTTAATTTGAGTAGAGTGAAGGGAGAATACTGTGATATTACCGCTGTTGTCTTTGACCAGATAAGTTGCACCGCTTAAGTCGGGGGTAAGGTGTTTGATCGGCTTATCAATTAAGTTGGTATAACTTTTAGTTAAGTTCAGGAAGTTGTTATATCCCGGAATTTTAGAGGTGGAGATATCTTTAGAATAGGCAGCTATTAAAGTTCCTTTTAATTTAAGCAATTTAAGTAAAATCATATGGCGGTTACCAAGTGTTTTTATAACTTGTGAATCACCTCGATTATGTTCAGGGATGAAGTTTTCTATACTTGATAAATCTTTTACTCTAAGCGGCGTAGGCGGGGTAGGAGTGTGTATTATTCCAACTACTGATAAAGCAGCGCCGTTTTCTAAGGATTCAGCTATACTTGATTCCATAATTTCCTGAAAAGTAACAGCTAATTGACGTAGCTCAGAATCTTTACCCTCAATTGCAACATAGCCGCTGCTGTTAAGCTTTTTCCATAGTCTTTCTACTTTCTTTTTTTCTTTGTTCCTTAAAAAAGGATAAGTATCAATTGTTTTACCTACCTTACTTTCAAGGCTAGGTATTTCAGCACTACATAAGCTTATTTGAAAGATTAAACTAAAAAGTATTAAAACCGAGTATATAATTTTATTAAGGTTTTGCATATTTTTTTACCACATATTCAGTTAGTATTGTTTGGAATTCTTCGGCAATTTTTGTTCCCCTTAAGGTATGAGCTTTCTTCCCGTCAATGAAAACCGGGGCAATCGGCTCTTCGCCAGAACCGGGAAGACTTATCCCGATATCGGCATGTTTACTTTCTCCGGGGCCGTTTACAATGCAGCCCATTACCGCGACGTTCATATTTTCAACACCAGGATAAACTTTCTTCCATTCTTTTATTTGATTACGAATAAAGTCCTGAATCTTACCGGCTAATTCCTGGAAAAATGTGCTGGTGGTTCTGCCGCAACCCGGGCAGGCGCTAACCATCGGTAGAAATGATCTAAGTCCCAGTGTCTGTAAAACCTCTTGGCATACTACCACTTCCTGAGTTCGAGACTCACCCACCCCTGGAGTTAAGGAAGCTCTGATTGTATCTCCGATGCCTTGATAAAGCAATATTCCAAGAGCGCTTGCGGTAGCAACTATACCTTTACTGCCCATACCTGCTTCAGTTAAGCCTAAATGTAAACAATAATTAGATCGCTTAGCTAGTTCTAGGTAAACTGCGATTAAGTCCTGGATTCGACTGACCTTAGTTGAAATGATTATTTTATTAGCGGGAAGACCTAACTCTTCAGCACGGCCAGCACTTTTTAATGTGGAAACTACCAATGCCTCGCGCATTATTTCCTCTGCGGATTTCGGTGAATTGGAAGTAGCGTTCTCATTCATTAATTTAGTAGCTAAATCCTGATCTAAGCTTCCCCAGTTAACCCCTATCCTAACCGGCTTATTATATTTTATAGCGCATTCGACCATAACATCAAATTGCTTATCGCGTTTTTCGCCAAACCCTACATTCCCCGGGTTAATCCTATATTTATCAAGCGCAGCTGCGCATTCCGGTACATCAGTTAAAAGCTTATGGCCGTTATAATGGAAACAGCCGACCAAGGGCACATTATAGCCTTGCTTTACTAAATTATTTTTAATTTTCGGGACTGCTTTCGCTGCAGATTCATTATTGACCGTGATACGAACTATCTCTGAGCCTGCTTCAAATAGTTCAATAATTTGTTTAGTGGTGGATTCCGCATTGCTTGTATCGGTGTTGGTCATCGATTGCACGACTAGAGGGGCATTACCGCCTATTGCCACGCCTCCGACCATAACCTGGTGTGTTTTATGACGATTTATAGGGGATAAAGCAACCATAGCACAATTTATATATTTTATTCTGAACTATAGCTATATTTAAAGCTAATATAAAGAGAAAAATAAACTGTTTATATAAATGTATAGCGGAATAAATTAGAAAAAGAATTATTTTATGAGTTTGCTAAAAATTAAATTAGGCAGATGCCGGGTTAAAAATAGTCAATACAATTAAGGGGTAATTGATATATAGAAAAGATTGGTAATTTAACTTCCTTCCGTTTATTAAACAATCCTAAGAGTAAAGAGGGGTGAAGCGACAAGCGATTACTTATTGATATGTATCGGCCTGATTGAAACCCTATCTATCCTAAATTTATCCATTTTAGTAACTTTATAAATATAGCCACCGGCTTCAAATGAATCGCCGATTTCAGGCATGCGGTTTAATTGCTTTAAAATGAAACTGGAAATCGTTCTATAATCTTCTTCCTTATCTCCGGGAAGAGAGGAAAGCTGGAGTAGCTCCATAATTTCTTCTATCGGTACATTTCCGTTTACATTTAACGAGCCGTCTTTCTTCTTGATAATTGATGGAGTTTGGCCTCTGTCTTGAGTTACTAGATCTCCGACAAAAGTTTTCAAGATATCATTTAAGGTAACAATCCCTTCAATTTCTCCGTATTCATCCAAAACCATCGCCACTCTTGACTGATGTTCTTTAAACAATTCAAGTAGCTTTGTCAGTGTGGCGACTTCAGGGATATAGAGAACATCAATAGATCTGGATTTTAAATCAAGCATACTGCCGGTAATTTGGGTATTAAATAAGTCTTTTACTGAAACTAAGCCGATAAAATTTTCAAGGCATCCGTTGATAACGGGGAAATAGTTAAACGGATGTTTAGATAGTTTTTCTAAATTAATCTCTTCTGAATCATTTAAATCCAAGCAAATCATTTTCTTTCTTGGAGTCATAATAGTGCCGACTTTTATATCGCTTAGGTGAATCAGGCGTTTTATCATATCCATCTCGGTTTTATCCACTGTTCCTTCATTCTCAGCCTGAGTTACGAACATTTTTATTTCTTCATGAGTTATCTCAGAAGTTTTATCTTTTATTTTAAGTAATTTTAAAGCAAACTTTGTAGAACCGCTCAGCAAAAATATAAACGGGTAAAACACTTTCATGAACAGCAACATAAGATAAGAGACATAAGTTGCCAGCTTTTCAGGATAAAGCATTGCTATTCTTTTAGGAATAATCTCCCCGAGCACTGTAAGATAAGTTATAACGACAACGACTAACAGGTTGGCTATTACACCTGCATAAGTGCTGATAATAGGATATTGTTTAAGCTTATCTGCCAGATCCCCGCTCAGTTCGCTTCCGCTGTAAAAACCGATTATAATACTAAGTAAAGTAATTCCTATCTGTACGGTAGAAAGAAAAGCTTCCGGCTGATCTTTTAAACGCAGTGCTTTATTAGCTCCTAAACTTCCGTCGTCGGCATATTTTTTCAGTTTGGTTCTACGCGAGGTAATTATTGCAATTTCAGCTAATACAAACAGCGAATTTATACCGATGATAAAAATTATAATAAACCACTCTTTAAAATGACTAAGCATTTCTTAGACTTCCTAATGCAGTTAAATCATGAGAAAGCGCTGATCTGTCATCAAAAATAAAACAACTGCCTATCCAGTTGTTATTTGCATTTTTTGTACTTTCCAAATATTTTAATATCCCGCCCTCTAAATGATACACTTTATCAAATCCGTTTTGTTTCATATATGCGGTGGATTTTTCACATCTTACTCCACCTGTACAAAACATTAATATTGTTTTCTCTTTATCTTCCTCAGTCAAGTTTTCTTTCACCCATTTCGGCAATTCAGTAAAAGCTTTGGTTTTGGGATCGGTTGCATTTTTAAAAGTGCCAAGTGCAACTTCATAATCATTGCGGGTATCAATAATTATTATATCATCCTTCTCTAAAAACTTATCCCATTCCTCAGGGCTTAAATATTCTCCTCTTTTATTTATATCGATCTCCGCTTTAAAGGTGACGATCTCAGGTTTGATTTTTACCTTCATTTTTTTAAACGGTGTGAAGTTACTGATACTTTCTTTAAAGCTTAAGTCAGAAAAACAGTTATAGCTTTTAATAAATGAATAAAAGGCAATTATAGAGTCTTTGCTTCCGGTTAAGGTAGCATTTATACCTTCTTTTGCGATAAGAATGGTTCCTTTAATTTTTACTTCATTGCAAAACTTGAGGAGTTGTAACTTAAGTTCAGTTAGATCCTCTAACTCAACGAATTTGTAAAATGTTGTTACAATAAAATTCTCTGAATTACTCATCGGTTCTATATTATAATAATTTGGTAATAATTTATTCTTCGGTTTCATGGAAGCGCTTGATTGCTTCATTTATTATTTTTTTTGCAATATCTACATCTTCCCAACCGGTTACTTTAACCCACTTACCCTTTTCTAAGCTTTTATAATTCTCAAAAAAATGAGAAATTTTTTGAATGATGATTTCAGGTAAATCTTTATATGAGTTGATATTAGCATAAGCAAGATCAACTTTCGGCGAAGGAACGGCCAATATTTTTTCATCTTTGCCTTTTTCATCTTCGGTAATTAATACACCGATCGGTTTTGCATTAATAACGGATCCCGGAACTACGGGATAGCTGGAAATCACCAATACATCGGCAGGATCACCGTCACCAGAAAGAGTATTAGGAATAAACCCGTAATTACATGGATAAAACATACTGGTCGGCATGAATCTATCTACAAATATAGCACCAACTTCTTTGTCATATTCATATTTAACGGGATCAGAGTTCATCGGAACTTCGATAACAACATGAATATCATCGGGTGGGTGATTACCTACTTTAATTTTTTCTAAATTCATATTTTTTCTATTGTAAGTTTTCCGTATGAAAAGCTTTTTATCATAATAAATAAAAATAGTAAATTACATTAAAAACTATTAAAGATGTATTTATTAAGGTGTACAGTTTTTAAACTTGTTAGTTCCTTTTCTTAAAGAATCAAAAAATTCATTTGTTGCAATATAATTAGCTGAAATACAATTTTTATCTGTAGATTCCGTTTTTATCTCCATGCAAAGTTGACTTTTATTAATTTGTTATGTTATTATGCCGCATTAACCTTTTTAGCTTTAAGGTATGCAACACGCTGTAAAGTCAGTTAAGAATTTTATTTGGCATTTTGTTAAAAAGCAAAAAGGGGGCTTCATTTTTACGCAAATATTTGCGCTTGCTTTGGCTTTAGATGCTACCCTCTGGCCTTATGTCATTAAAGTAATAATCGAAACGATTGAAGGGTTTCAAGGTCCCAGAGAAGAAATATGGCCTGTGATCTCGCATGTTATTATTTTGGGTTTAATATTATGGTTTTCACTCGATATAGCTTTTTGGATAAACGGTATATTTAAAACTAAAGTTTATCCTCGTTTTGAGGCCGCAATAAGAATGTTTATGTATGATTACGTCAATAGCCATTCCTATTCTTTCTTTATAAATAATTTTACCGGAACCATAGCAAATAAAGTAGCTGATATGCCGAGAAGCTGCGGGGCTATCGTGGATATGGCCATCACTACATTTATCCCTACCTTCGTCGCTCTTATAATATCTATTATATTTTTTAGTTTTATTTCCCCGATATTTGCACTAATCCTGGGAGGATGGGTTATTATCCATATAATAAGCTGCTACTTTTTCCTAAGGAAATGTACCAGTTACTCAACGATTCATTCGGAAAGTAGAAGTAGGTTACTCGGCAGAATTGTGGATACCATTACAAATAACCTTAACGTACGCCTTTTCTCACGAAATACATATGAATATCAATATACTTTAGAATTTCAGGAAGATGAGCGCAAAAAGTATGCCGAAACATTATGGCATATCGAGAAAATGCGCTTGATACTTGCGCTGATATGCTTTTTGATTACGGGTGTGCTCATGATTTGGTATGAAGTATACTCTTACAGAAAAGGAATTATTGATATTGCGGAGTTTATATTCATTTTAAATACTACCTTTCAGATCACTTCTATTACATGGATGGCAGGAATAATGCTGCCTGATTTTTTTAGAGAAGTGGGAATAGCAAGGCAAGCGCTTAGCATTATTAACTCGCCGGTGGAAATAAAAGACCTACCGAATGCAGAGGAGCTTAAAGTAGACAGAGGAGAAATTAAATTTAATAATGTTACTTTTAAATATCATCATAATGAAAACTTATTTGAAAATAAATCAGTTACAATTTTGCCCGGGCAAAGAGTAGGATTGGTCGGTGTTTCAGGTTCAGGGAAAACTACTTTTGCTCACTTGATTTTAAGGCATTATGAGTTAGAAGGCGGTGAGATATTAATTGACGGGCAGGATATTAGAAATGTGACCCAGGAAAGCTTGCGCAGGCAAATTGCTATGATTCCACAGGAACCGATGCTTTTCCACCGCTCGTTAAAAGAAAACATCAGGTACGGCGATATAACCGCAAGTGACGAACAAGTATATAGAGCGGCAAAGATTGCCAATTGTCATGAATTTATCATGAGTTTGCCGCAAGGGTATGATACGATTGCAGGAGAAAGGGGATCAAAGCTTTCGGGTGGACAAAGACAAAGAATTTCAATTGCCAGAGCTATGTTAAAAAATGCTCCGATTATTATATTAGATGAAGCTACATCTGCACTTGATTCTATAACGGAGAAACAGATTCAAAGCAGTTTAATGCAAGTTACGCATAATAGGACTACTATTATTATCGCGCATAGGTTTTCAACGCTTACCGACGTAGATAGAATAATAGTATTTAAAAAGGGTGATATAGTTGAAGACGGAAGCCATGAAGAATTATTCAAAAAACGCGGTGAATACTATAAGCTTTGGGAAATGCAAAATGACGGGTTTTTACCTAAGGAGTTGATTGATGAATAACTATAAATTAATAATTTTTGATTGCGACGGAACATTAGTTGATACTGAAACACTTTTAAACAGAGCTTGTGCAGGCGTTTTAAACTATATGGGTTATAAGCAATACACCCCGGAATATTGCTTGGAGAAATTTGTCGGAGTCAGCCTTAAGGATATTTTGGATATATTGCGGGAAGAAGTAGGAGATGAGTTCGATCAGAGTGAGTTTGTAGCTAGGGCAGGGGAAATATCAAAAAAACTAATTGAAACTGAAATTAAACCTATGCCGAATGCAGGCGACCTACTTATAAAATTAAACAATTTTTCCAAATGCGTAGCCTCAAACGGCAATCGCTCTACTGTAGTGCACTCTTTAAAAAGCACGGGACTTTATAATCATTTTACCGAAGAAACAATATTTACCTACGAATTAGTTAAACACCCGAAACCGGCGGCGGATCTATTTTTATATTCAGCGGAAAGAATGGGATTTTCTCCGAAGGAATGCTTAGTAATTGAGGATAGCATTGTCGGAGTGAGAGCTGCAAAAGCAGCTAAAATGGATGTATTAGCTTATAAACACTTAAACGAGAAATTGCTTCCCGGACTAAATGAATTAAAGCCTACGGCCATAATTAATAATCTGACACAAATTTTAGATTATTTATAATTTTTTGCTTTTTTCTTCTTATATATTTCTGCATTAACCGGCTATTAACTATTTTCTAATATTATAAATTTATATAATATCAATAGGGGAATATATGAAAGAGAATAATTTAAGCGCCAGACTTGATGATCTTTTAGGGGGACAAAATCCTAAATTTATAAGTAGCTATAAATATAGGTTAAATAAGCACTTTGATAATATAAGAGAAAAATTAAACTTCAGGGTAGAATATGATGAAGAGACCATAAGTGAAGCTATTGATGGTTATTTAAAACAAGATAATGATTTAGGAGTTTTTTTTATAAACAATTCTTCCTTATTTGAGCTTAAAGATAAAATAATAAATATTATTATAGAAGAAGTTATAGAGGGGTTTAGGAAAGACAATAATATAGAAGATAAAATGACGGAAGATAACAAAAAAACAATAAGAGAAGAGCTTAATAAAGGAATAGAATCATATAAACCTCAAATAATTGTTAATAAAATAAATATAGAAAACCCTAAAGCTACTGTTAGTATATTAGCAGAAAAAATCATGCAAGAAGAAGGGCCGGGTAGTAGATTAGCAGAAAATCTAATGGATAAGATGGATATAATGAATACAACGGAATGGAGAATATCTAGTCAAATTGAACTTCAATGGCTATTTCAGTCATCTCCTGAGCTTTATAAAGTCTATCCCCATCTTAATTTGTTATTTAATAATAAATTAAGTGAAAATTTAATGGAGAGGTTTTTAAAAGTAAAGAAGCATAACCCATTAACTAAGGCGGAAAGCTTAGATGCTGCTTTAAAATATAAACAAAAAAATAAATTTTCATACAAAGATACTTTAGAATTTCTTCACTCTGATATTAGTTTAGAGGGAATATTAAGAGATAATAGAAGTAACAATTCTCCGGCAGCAGAATTACGCAAGCTTTTAAAGAGCTCGGAAGATAAGGATTTATATGATAAGGACTCTCTACTTGGCACAAAAAGCGATTTTTACAAGTTAGTTATGTCCGATAACCCGAATACTGTTGCAAGGTTAGTTGAAAAACTATCTTTTGCTCAAGGCAAAGAGTCTAAGAAAGCAAGTGAACAAATTCTACCCGAAGCAGTATTATACCATGCCCCGACCGAGGTGTTGCTTAAACTGGCTGAGATTCAGGAGAAGATTGATCTGAGACAGCAAGAAGGGGGGAAAAGTACTTTTAGTGATGTGTTAAATAAAATCCTAAACGGCTTTAAGATGATTGCAACTCTAGGTATTTGCGGAATTAAAGATAAGGATATCACTAATGCTATAAAAGATTTAGAGAGAGCCTCCAAAGACTTTGAAACAAAGCATCCGACTTTATGTAAAAATGGAGATGAGAGAAATAAGCAAGTTGAGAAATCGGAAATAACTAAAAAAGTAAGCACCTTTATCGACAAAGTTTCAGCTAAACCTGAAGGCCATCGGAAGAAGGTCACAGCTTCCGGTTCTACAGGGGAAAGAAGTATATAGGGATTCATATTAATTTCGTTATTAACGGACCCGGGATATTAGGCATGCACACCCAAAATGGAGGTCTTGGGAGTGTATACTCTTACCTGGAGATTGTCTGCCTATTTTTTCGATATTTATTCATTAAGTAATAAGAGTTGGTATAAAAATCATGCTTACACTTTAAAAATCAGGTTAATTTTGGGTTGTGGATTAGGAGGGCATCGTTTTAATTCTCTATAATTTCTGCTAAACTAAAGAGTATTCTAGCGTTTACTTTGCTTTTTAGCTTCACGCCACAGTTCAAGCATAAACTCAATCGGTTGCCCTTTTAAATCCTCCAGTCCTCTTTCGTTGGCTATCTTTTTTAATGCACTCATTCTAGCCTCGAATTTCTCATTAACATTTGCTAAAGTATCTTTAACATCATACCCGGAAAAAATGCATAGAGAAATAGCGGTATGTAATAAATCTCCTATTTCTTCCCTTATTCTATGTGGGGGCTCTTTATGTAATATAGCTTCTCTTATCTCTTCACATTCACTGATTGCCTGATCTATGATCATTTCCTGGTTTGGCCAGTCAAAGCCATATTCCCTTGTATCCTGCTCAAGGGTGATAAGTGCATCTAAAGCAGTATCTGACATTTTTGACATATATATTTATCCTATTTTTATTAAATATATACTAAGATATTTTATAAATAGGTGGTTTTACATTAGATAGAATTAACAGCACCGGCTTTTTACGAGTCTTAATAACTCATTCTATGACCGGTGCCTTTAATCTGGAGAATATTATTTCTTTTTTGAATTCTTGTGGTTTACTGCTTCTTTAAGCTGCTTACCCACTGAGAATTTAACTCTTTTACTAGCCGGAATTTTTATCTTCTCTCTTGTTTGCGGGTTAATGCCTTCTTTTGCTTTCACATCAGACACTGCAAATGTACCGAAACCTACAAGCTGTAAGCTATCTCCTTTAACTAATACTTCCTGTACTACTTCAAGTAATGCCTCTAAATGCTTTTTACTATCAACCTTAGTTGCATCGGTTTTTGCAGATAATGCACTTATTAATTCTTCTTTGTTCATATTGTTTCCCTAATTATTAATCGTTATAGTTAATGGTTGTTAACATAATAGATACTGAAATAATTAGATTTTATATGCAATCTTTTTTATTAAATGCTTCTATAGCTTCTTATCATCTTTGACGGAAATGCTACAATTATGTTTAAAATAATAAAAACTGCACTGCAGTATGATTAACCTATGTCGAGTAGCCTAAGTAATTAAGCTATGCAATATAAGCTTAAAACTATCTAAATAAAAAAATGCTTAAAATACATTTTATAGCATTTTAAGCATTCTACTAAATGTTTAGCATTTATCTTTTATATTTGACGCATTTCTTTTCAAAGCTATCTATAAACTGATTAAGCTCAATAGAGTTGAGGGTGAGTTTATTTCTCTTAACATAGCTTTTAAAAAGCTTATCAAAACAATATTGCATATGTCCTGCTTTATTATCTGAGAACAATTGTTTTAAAGAGGGATTAAGTTTAACAGAGATCATTTCATTATCGGAAAACTCTCCGGTCATATAACAACAGGTCGCGCAATCGCTTAAGCTGCTGCTTGTATTATAATCGAATACATTTTTCGAAGAATTTTGAATGAAAGTTAACGGGGTAAGTTGTTTGGTATATTTCACCTTACCGGCTTCAACTTTAGCATCGATGACACCGCCCATACAACGGTCACCACCGTAACCGTTAATAAAGTTTAGGGTATCACCCTTTCTTTCAATTAAATAAACATAAGAATGTTTACCGGATCTTCCATCACTCCACATTTTATGAACTGCATGTAATTCACCTGTTTTACCTAAATATTTATAAAAAATATAAGGAGGGGACATTACCGGGGTATCATTTTTATATTCATAAGAATAACCCATAAATCCTTGTTTTTGGAGGTCGGGAGTAACCGGACTGGTTATATTAATTTCCGAAAAAGGATTGCTGCATTGGGCAAGATTAACCGAAGGTGAGGAAGAATGGGTTATTGAATTAATGCACCATGGTTCAATTGGCCTTCCTTGGAAGGAAAACTCTGAATCCAATTTGTCTTTCGGGTTGGAAGAACATGAAGTTAAAGTTAGAGCTAATATAAAACTTAAAGAGATTTTTTTCATATGTGCTACCTTATAAATGTTAAAAAATATTGTAGGCCGCCCCTTGCTTGAACCTTAGTTCAGCCTATATTGTAATTCAAGCATTATGTTATTAAGCCCTGGGTTTGTTTTAGAAATGCCGGCATTTGATCTATGTGATACGCTTGCTCCTAAAGAAACTGAGCGAGTTATATCGTAGTAAACTTCAAACTGGCTTTTAAACTCTAAAGGATGGCCTAACTTTTTGCCTTTGCCGCGGTGATAAATTCCCGGGCTAAATGAAATGCCGAGATGCAGGGGAGAGAAATCAATTACATAATTTAAACCGGCATAAACATAAGCACTTTCTTTGCTGCTTCCCATCACACCGATATGCGGCTGTAAATTATAATAAAAAGAAGCAAAACGATATTCAAGCTTAGCTTCATTGCCCTCAATAGGTTTTTTCTTAGCTGAAATACCTTGTTTTCCTAATCCGAGAATTATGGAATGAGAGGTTGCTTGAGCAAGATTGATATTTAAAATAAGATAAATGAAAGTTAAAACTGCACTTAAGCTTTTTAAATACATATTAATCGCTTGGTTAGGTTATTGTGAGCCACATTATTATGGTTTGTTTTTTTTGTAAAGAAGTAAAAATTATAAATTTTTTACCTTTAGTATTAAGTTTAGTTAGGTAAAATATTGCTTTACTAAGGATATCATCGTGCTATATCTTTTCTAATGTTTGTATAGGATGGAGTTATGGAATTATTAGATCCGGTTTTGTTATCTCGAATACAGTTCGCTTTTGTGATTTCATTTCATATCATTTTTCCTAGCTTAACTATTGGCTTAGCTAGTTTTTTAGCTGTACTTGAAGGGTTATGGCTTAAAACTAAGCACCCTATATATAAAGAAATATATAAGTTTTGGATAAAAATCTTTGCGGTTTGCTTCGGGCTCGGTGTGGTTTCAGGGGTGGTAATGTCTTATCAGTTCGGCATGAACTGGTCAGGGTTTTCTACGAAAGTAGGTAATGTTTTAGGCCCACTATTAAGTTTTGAAGTTTTAACCGCGTTCTTTTTAGAAGCATCGTTTTTAGGTATTATGCTTTTTGCCTGGGATAGGGTGAGCCCTAAAGTACATTTTATTTCTACCCTTGTGGTTACAATCGGCACCATAATTTCAGCTTTTTGGATTCTTTCGGCTAACAGTTGGATGCATACTCCCGTAGGTTTTACCATGAAGGAAGACGGGGTTTTTTATCCGACTGATTGGATGGAAATAATTTTTAATCCGTCTTTCCCCTATAGATTCTTTCATATGCTTACCGCTGCATACCTTACTACCTCTTTTATTGTTGCCGGAGTTGCAGCCTGGTATTTGCTTAAAGGCAGATATACTTCCCATGCTCGCATAATGCTCACGATGGCAATGCTTATGGCAATCCTTGTTGCTCCTATGCAAATTATGATAGGAGATATGCACGGTCTTAATACCTTGGAACACCAACCGGCTAAAATTGCAGCTATTGAAGGCTTATGGGAAACTGAAAAAGGTGCGGGGTTAAAATTATTCGGATGGCCTGATCAGGAAAAAGAAGAAACGCTTTACAGTATTGAAATCCCTAAACTCGGCAGTATAATCCTTGCACATGACATTGATGCTGAAATTAAAGGTTTGAAACATTGGCCTAAAGAGCAACGTACCGATGGGGTAGCTTTAGTTTTCTGGTGCTTTAGAATAATGGTAGGGGTCGGATTAATCATGAGCCTAACCGGAGTACTTGCAATTATACAGTTTGCACGTAAAAAAATCTTCACTTCCAAACCTTTTCTTAAATGGTGCATAATGGTTTCTCCGCTTGGGATACTTGCAATTTTATGCGGGTGGATTACTACCGAGGTCGGAAGGCAGCCTTATGTTGTATATGGAGTAATGAAAACAATTGAAGCGCATTCCCCGGTAACCGTAGAGCAGGTTTTGATTGCCTTAATTGCATTCTTTGTAGTATATGCGTTTGTTTTCGGGGCTGGGGTTTACTATATTTTCAAATTAATCTCTAAGGGTGTAAAGATTGGAGATTGGATTGAGATGTATGGCAAACACGGGCAAAAGCATCCGATATCAATTGCGGATATTTTTCCGAAAACTTTTTAAAAAGGTAAATTATGTTTGATCTCTCTTCATCAATTGACTTACCGTTACTATGGGGCGGATTAATTGCTCTTTCAGTACTTTTATACGTTTGCTTAGACGGGTTTGATTTAGGAATAGGAATATTATTCCCATTTGCCCCTTCAGACAAATGTCGTGATAAAATGATGAACTCAATCTCTCCTTTTTGGGATGGGAATGAGACTTGGTTGGTATTGGGAGGGGGAGGTTTACTTGCAGCCTTTCCGTTAGCTTATTCAGTTCTTATGCCTGCAATTTATATGCCGCTTACCATAATGTTGATAGCCTTGATTTTTAGAGGGATATCTTTTGAATTTAGGTTCAAAGCGAGTATTAAGACAAGGAGAGTATGGGATTATTGCTTTCATTACGGCTCTTTGGTTGCAACTCTTATGCAAGGCATAATTCTTGGAGTATTCGTGCAAGGTATTAATGTAGTAGACAGAAAATATGCGGGAGGAGCCTGGGGCTGGTTGAACGGTTTTTCTATTACTGTAGGACTAGCGATGGTTTTCGGATATGCACTGCTCGGCAGCACTTGGGTTATTATGAAAACTGAAGAAGAAACTCAAAGTTGGGCAAAGAAATGTTCCCTGTATGTTTTAATATATGTGCTTGGATTTATGGGGATAGTTAGTTTATGGGTACCGTTCTTAAATAATCAGATTTTTGATCGTTGGTTTTCATGGCCGAATATGTTTTACTTTTCTCCATTACCTATTATCTCGGTTTTCGTTTCTTTTTATCTTATAAAAACAATTACCAACGGTAAAGAAGTGGCGCCATTTTTGTTATCTATATCGCTATTTATATTGGCGTACATAGGGTTAGCAGTAAGCTTATGGCCCTGGGTGGTGCCTTATAGCATTTCTGTTTGGGAAGCGGCAGCGGCTTCCGAATCACTTTCACTCATTTCAGTAGGAGCTGCTATTTTGCTTCCGGTGGTATTGATATATACCGCATATAGCTATTATATATTTCGCGGTAAAACTTCTCATGAAAGTTTGTATTAATATTTCCGTCCTCATCTGATAATTTATAAAGCTAAAGAAATTAGCTTATAAATCATCATGCCCGCCATTATATTTAAGTAAATGCTCTACATAATCGCTAGGCAGTTTTGTTTGTATGGTTTATTCTGCTGCTAGTATTTCTTCTATTGTGATTGGGTTCTCATATTCTTCTACTTCTATATGCTTCATATTCATTCCTCTAAGTTTATGTTATTATACACCTTTGCTCTGCTCATGTCTTAGTTTAGATGTACCACCGGTATGGTTTATCGCATCGTGCAGATCTTTTGGGGTACAAGTTCCATAGTTTTACCATCTTCATGGTGATGCCAAGTGTAGCCATCAGGTGTTTCCTTATAACCTGCTGCCTTATTTGCCTCATTAAAGTCATGATCATATTCTCCATTAAGGCCAGTAACCTCAACTATCCTTATAGCATGAGGCATAAAATTTGGACATCCATTTTCCTGGAACCACATGCTTTCAGGATACTTTTCTTTTAAGTTTGGATATCTTGCCTTTATGGTATCGGGTAGTGCATCAAAGTCTACTTTTGTCCTAGCCCACTTTGCATTCCTAAAAAGGTTCTTTCCAACTTTCTAAGTATATATGCTCCAAACACACTGAAGAATTATTAAGAGTATAAAAGCAATTATAATAAATGGTTGTCAGAAAGCTGTGGAACTCAAATAGAATAATAGCAACAACTAAATATCAGCAGCTATCAGCTTTCCTCAGTTGCGGCTTTTTTAGAGCTCATCATCTCCTTAGCTTTACGCGGATCATACGGCTCCTGTTGCGGCAAGCTGATAGGCTTTAACAGTCTTTTCTTAAAAAAGGCATCATCATAATATTTAATCTTTTTAGATTTAATCGGTGGGCAGGATTCAATAAGTAAAATTTGATCATCACGCGGCAAACCGATAACTTCCTGCGGCAAAAGTAAAGCCCTTTGAGTTTTAGAAACGTTTAATGATCTGGAAGCCGGATTAAAGTCTAAGAATTTAGGCCTATTTGCTGAAACTTGGTCAACGGTCTTATTGCCGATTAGCTGAGAAATCAGGTTGGCGGTTTCCACGTTGTTTGCTGCAAAGGTTACTCTATAAGTCGCATTGGATAAAAACGAGTTCATTCCTGCTTCTTCGTATATACCTTTTAGCTGCTCCGTATCCTGAATAATTAAAAATAGCCTGACGTGATAACCCCTAAAATATGCGATACCGCTTGCAAATTGTTCCATCTTTCCGAGAGTAGGGAACTCATCCATCATGAACATTACTCCGTAAGGATCTTCCTTACTTGGTAATCTTCTCGCTAAGAACTCGGTAGCCTGCTGGTAGAATACCTGCATTAAAGGTTGTAAGCGCTGCAGGTTATCCGGTGTTAGCCCGACATAAACCGTGGTTAACGTGCGTTTGAAATCAAGTATGTTAAAGTCACTGGAAGCTGTTGCGGTATCAATAAGAGGGTTTGCCCATAATTCAAGGTTAGAATTCATGGTGGATATTACGCCCGATCTCTCTTTATCAGCTTTCTGCAGGAAAGCTGCTATGTTCATATAAGCTACGGGATGGATTTCCTGACCGATAGTATCGAGTACTACTGCAAGGTTATACACTACGTCATCGCTTCTCATTGTTCTGACTACTTCACCAAATGATTTTATCTTATCCGGCACGGCAATCAGATATAACACTACCCCGACAAATAATGAGCGTGCTTCATTATTCCAGAATTCCTTCTCAGGCATAATCAGGTTAGCAATTTTCTGCACGTCATCCACCATCTGGCCGGGTTTACTGCTCACCCAGTCAATCGGGTTATAACAATGGGTAATACCGTCCGGGTCAGCCGGGTTCCAACAGTAAACCTGTTGCCCCATTTTCTGCCGCCAACCGCTGGTAAGCTCAAAGTTTTCTAACTTAATATCATGACAAAATACTGAATCTTCCCAATAAAGTAAGTTAGGAATTACAAAGCCTACACCTTTACCGGATCCGGTAGGAGCAAATAGCAAACAATGTTGATATCCGGGTGCCACTAAATAACCTTTATTATCTTTTCCGAGCAACATTCCCTTTTTAGCTCTTAATCCGGCTTTGAATATATCATCCTCGCTTGCCCATTTCGCATCGCCATGTAGAGCTTCCTCAGGCTTAAAAGGCCTCTTTTCATAAAGGGTTTCCCGATACTTCCAGATCAGGTAGGCAAATGTGGTAATAGGGATAATAGTAGCAAGCACTAATCTGGGTATAAGATAATTATGAAAAGTTAGAGTGATACCGGATAGATTGTTTATCCACCAGAAATAATAATATATTAAAACATTAAAAGGCTCAGATGAGGTTAGGAAATACGGGGTTATTGAATATATTCCTGATTCAGTAATACTAAATATAATTCCTGAAAGATAAAATGCAAAAATAACCACAACTATACCAAAAGCAACGGCCGCCATTACATTTCTAATAAAATTACCTGCTTTACCAAAATTTTCAGCCATACCTGTTATAATCCTTGGGTTATATTTCCTGAGCCTTTAAAGTAAATTTCCGATATATATCGTTTACCTTTACCAGCTCTTTTTAATTGTACAACAACATCAACAACATTTAAAATATATTCTTTAATTTGCTCGGGCGGCATCCCTAGGCCTGCTTGCATAACCATGAGCTTTAACTGCTCGAGTGCCATTAGCGGAGTATCTGCGTGCAATGTTGATATCGAACCCGGGTGGCCGGTGTTAATCGCCCTTAAAAAGCTGAATGCTTCAGCGCCTCTGAGCTCTCCTACTATAATTCTATCCGGTCTTAAACGTAAACATGCTTCAATTAGATCCTGAGTGGTTACTTTTGCACGACCTTGCCCCCCCTTAGAGGATAATAAATGCAATCTATTCGGATGACTGCTTAAATCTATTTCTCTTGCATCTTCGCAAGTGATTAAACGCTCTTCCTTAGGTATGGTACGGAGCATAGCATTAGTAAATGTCGTTTTACCGGTGGAAGTCCCTCCGCTTATTATAATATTCTTTCTGGAGAGTATTCCGGTTCTAAGAAATTCTTTTATATTTTTATTCTTAAGGTAATTATTTAAAATTTCTCTTGCTTCATCGTGTTCTTCTTCGATAGCAGTACTATCAAAAGCTCCCATTTTCTCATAATCATCCAAGCTCATTTTTATTGTAGAAGGTTTCCTGATCGACATGCCGATAGTTCCTGATTCACATGCAGGAGGTATAATAATCTGAATCCTGTAACCGTTTGGAAGAGTTGCAGAGAGTAGGGGGGTTTCTTCACTTATCTTTTGGTCTGTTGATTGCGCAACCAGCAAACTTAAGCCCCTTAAATGATCAAAATCTAGTTCAGGCATACTTTCATATCTGATATCACCCCTCTTTTCAATCCAGGCCTCAAAAGGACGATTAATGGAAACCTCATTAACATCCTCTTCGGCGAAGATTTTTTTCAAAGGCTCAAGGTAAGTTTCTAAAGCAGTTAAAGTCATTTTAATACCTGTGCGCTATTAGAGGTAAACCCTGAAGGAAAAACTAAGTCTTTCTTAACGTAAATATTAATATAAGCACCTTGGTTCACAGTAATAGTCGGTTTAGTAGAGAAGGTTTTTTCAACTATTTCTTTACCGACTTTTGTAAATTGATCAGAAGCTTCTTGAGCTTGTTGAGCAGCAAAAGTTGATTGTGAAGTGGTCGATGTACCACCGACACCGGTAGTTGTAGTAGTGGTTACCTGATCGTTTTTATTCACATTAGTAAATTTATTGGCAAGCACAGGTATTACATATGAAACAAGTAATGCCGAGCCCAATTTAGTCCAGAATTTGTTATCAAGTTTGCCTTCAACCCCGGCTCTGCCAAGTTGGTCAGTGCCTGGAGATGAGATTGCAAGATCGATACCATCCGGCCTTATCACTCGATCCCAAACTATACTAACTCTGGTTTGTCCATCTTTTATTTCAGAATCATAAGTTCCGACTACCCGGGATCCTTTAGGGAGTAAAATGTTTTTTCCTGATTCGGCATAAACGTCACGCACTATAGCAGCTCTTAACATTCCCGGCAGATCAGTGTTAATTGCCGTCTCTAAAACTGCATTAATAACTTTTCCTTGGGCAATAATTAAATCGGTATTACCTATTTTAGTGGCGGTAACTTGTTCGGAAGATGTTTTGGTAAGTGAAACGCCGTCTAAAGAGCCGTTACCGAAGCCTAGAAAGTCAACTTTATTTTTTTTCTTGGTTTCCGCAGAGTCTTTTTCATCGGCTGCACCTTTTTTATCGGTAGTAGAAAATGCTCCTCCGCCACCCACAACAATCATGCCTGCTTTACGTTTAGCTTCCAGTTTTTTTACCCTTTCAAGATCGTCTGAATTAGATTTTACGATATTAGTAATGATAGGTGCATTGTTTGGCTGATTAAACAATGGTGAGGAAGGTGATAATGGAGTAGGCGGGGGAGGTGGCTCCGGAGGAGTCGGGTCGGTAAGCGGCGGCGGCTCCGGTAATTTAGGCGGAGTTATACTTACGGTTGCTTCCGCAGGTTTAGTTACCGGTGCCGAGGTTTTCAGCAGTTCTTCTTTTTGTGCTGCTATTTCTCTTTCTTTCTTATCTTTAATCTCTTCCGGAGAGTAAGGGCGCCCGAAAAATATATAGTATAATACCACGATGGTAACTACTACAATTCCAATTGCCATAACCTTCTTATGTTGAGGTGTAGAAGCAACTATAGAAAATTGGCTTGCTTGGCTTTCCTGTTCGTTACTATTTTCTGAGGGAGAACTTGAAGGCTCCGCTTCGCTACCGGAAGCCTCAGTATGGTTGGCATCGACCTCAATTACTTTATTATTTTTATCGTCTGGCATCATCATCCCATCATTTATTTTTTATAATTCTCATTATATACTTTCACGATATCCATATTATCAGATAGCTCAAATTCCGGGGCAACCGTGTTAACTACAATATATTTCCCTTTTATTTTAGGAACAAGTTTTACTAAAGTTTTACCGCTCACAGTACTTATTTGCGGAACGTTTCGTGTTGAAGGAAACTCGAAAAACGTATTTATCCCGTCATCAAATATTTTAATCGGTGCAATTCTATCAGCTCCGGAAAGGGTATAATTAAAGTTGAAAGGTTTAACGACAGGTATAGCATCCTGTTCTGAAAAGCTTTTAACTTGAGGTTTAATCTGATCGGTTTCATCATCAGGGTAGAAGAATCGGACTACATATACCAATTCCTCATCAATTGTATATGACAGTAATCTTGATTGAATTTCAAATTGGTATGTTCTCATATTGGTTATGATTGTCATATTAGTAAGAATGTTTTCCTCAAGCGGTCTAATAAAGAGCCTTCTACCGACCGGAATTAACTGCCATGCAAAGCTGTTTCCTACTGAAATAGTTTGTATTTCTTCACCGTCGGCAAATTCGATACTCGTTTGATAGCCATAGTGTACAACTACTCTAAAAACTTCGTTTTCGCTATATACGAAAGTTTTTATTCTGCTATCAATTGCGATAGGTTGATCGGCATGAGCAAATGCGCAAGGTAAGATTAATAATATTAATAAAATAAATCTTTTAGTTAAACTACACATCTTTACTATGCTCCTCTTTGTTGTTCATCTTCAATTCTATACAAGGTTACTTTAAATCCTAACGGATTAATTAACCTTTCGTCATCATTCATTTGTAAATTAGCAAATTTAAATTCTACGAAACAAATTTTATCCATTACCTGGTTCATTATTCCTTTTACTTCCATTCTGATTCTAACTTGTGCAGATGTCGGTGATTGGAAAATAATAGATTTTAAGCTTACTGTTCTATAGTTATTATTACCATATAAATTGTACGGGCTATTAGGGTTTTTAATACTGAATTTAGGTCTATAGTCACTATAATACACATCTTCTGAAGAAAGAACCCTTACTACTGTATTGTAATTATAATCATAGGAATTGAAAATGAATTCTTCTCTTGCTCTTATATATTTCATAACAAAATATCTTTTAACGGCATCATCCGCCGAGTAAGCTTTAACGCTCACAGGTTCTACAACGGTAGGTACACCGGTTTTTCGTTCGATTTCAATTACAAACGGTTCAATTGAGCGGGTACTTTTTATATACCTGATGGCAAGCACTGAAAGTGCTATAGTAATCAATGAAATGACACAAACTAAAAACAAAAGGTTGCGTTGTATAAGCATTTTTTCATAGCGTTCGGAATACCAATTTTTTAATGAGAGCGTAGCTTCTTTTGATTGCTCCTCTTTTTTCAATAACCCTTTTATTTTATCTATAAATTTCATATGATTCCTAATTATATTTCCCCGCCTCAATTAATAATCTATCTTGAATTAAAGTTTTCTTCAACAAATTGCCAGTTAATTAATTTTTCTATAAACGTATTTACATAATCAGCTCTGCGATTCTGATAATCCAAATAGTATGCATGTTCCCAAACATCAATGGTCAGGAGGGCTTTTTGACCTAAAACCATCGGAAGTTCGGCATTACCGGTTTTTATTACTTTTAACTTATCTTTATCTAAAACCAGCCATGCCCAACCGCTTCCGAATTGAGTGATTGCAGCATTCTTAAATTCTTCGACAAATTTTTCCATGCTTCCGAAATCTTCATTTATTTTATCTTGTAAAGTTTTAGAAGGTAAACCGCCACCGTCTTTTTTCATACAATGCCATAAAAAAGCATGATTCCAAACTTGCGCGGCATTATTAAAAATCCCCACCTTATCGGCTTTCTGATAGGATTTCTCTATAATATCTTCTAGTCCCATTTCAGCAAACGGAGAATCTTTTATTAAGTTATTCAAGTTTGTAACATAGGTTTGGTGATGTTTGCCATGATGAAAAGACAAGGTCTCTTCAGAGACATAAGGTTCTAGTGCATTTTTTGCATAAGGCAACTGAGGTAGGGTAAAATTATTTCTTTGCGCAAGTAAATCTTTTAACATTGTCTTCTCCTTAATTAATTTAACTCTTGAATACTAACCAATTTAAAATATAAATACCATAAATAGCAATATTCAAAAGGCAAAAAAGCACCCAAATAAATTTGACTGTTACTATTATCTTTAATAGGGTAGAAAGTAATTTGCAAGGTGTAGATTATATTAAACAAAAACTTATTTATTTTTTTAACATTAAATTATGAAAAAGATTGGTATAAATGATACAATAACTATCTTCGGCGGTAGCGGCTTTATCGGAAGTTATATTGTAAAAGAATTAGCTAAGACGGGGGCTAAGATAAAAATAGTTTCTCGTAACCCAGAAGAGAATAATCAGCTGAAAGTTTGCGGTTCAGTTGGGCAAATTGCTTTTGTTAAAGGGGATATTAAAAGTTTTAAAGATATTGAAAAAAACGTTGAAGGTTCGACATTCGTAGTAAATCTGGTCGGGATATTATTTGAAAGCAGTAAGCAAAAATTTAACAAGTTACATGTAGAGGCTGCAAAAAATATTGCTTTATCCTGTTCTAATAACGGTATAAGAAGATTAATACATTTTTCAGCGCTAGGAGTAAATAGAAATCATACTTCTAAATATGCCTCAACTAAGCTTGAGGGTGAAAAAGCTGTGCTTCAGACATTTCCGAATTCAGTGATTATTCGCCCAAGCGTAGTGTTCGGAAGAGAAGATAACTTTATAAATATGTTTGCAAAACTTGTTGCCGTGTTCCCCGTTATTCCTTTAATCGGCGGCGGCAGAACCAGGCTTCAGCCAGTTTATGTTGTGGACGTTGCTGAAGCTGTGGGGAGATGCTTAGTTAAGGATAATATTTGCGGAAAAGTTTTTGAGTTGGGAGGGTCAAAAGTCTATACTTTGCGAGAGATATATGAATTAGTATTTAAATTGATCGGCAAAAAAAAGCCGTTGGTAAGTATCCCATTCATATTTGCTAAAGTTATGGCTGCGATTTTAAGTTTATTACCTCGGCCATTACTTACTTGTGACCAAGTTGAATTACTTAAAACTGATAATGTTATAGTAAAAACTAAGAACAGTTTTGAAGAATTAGGCTTAACCCCAACCTCAATGGAGGCAGTTTTATCCGAGTATATCAGATAACTAAATTGACTTATTCTCCGGGCAATAATATTATTATATTAATAAAGAGAGGAAATATAATTTTTCTATGAATTTAACAATTTGGATTTATACAAAGCTTTTTGGCAAGTGTGTTGGTGAGGATCAGTTCGGTAATCGATACTATGAATCAAAGCGTTTTCATAGAGATTTTAACAGAAATGACCGTTGGGTCTATTATAAAGGTATACCTGAGCCTTCAAAAATTCCGCCTGTGTGGTATGGTTGGTTGCATTATCAATCGGATGAAGTGCCGCAAAAAGATAAAAAATTATATAAATGGGAAAAAGAAAAAGTACCGAATTTAACCGGTACGGAGTTTGCATATTATCCTAGCGGACATGTTTTAGGTGACGGAAAAAGAAGAAAGGCGACCGGCGATTATGAAGCCTGGAAACCAAATCAATAACGGGAGAGGAAATGTCTAAGAATATTTTTGAAACAGTGGTCGGATTTATAGTGCTTGCGGTTGCAATAGGCTTTATAATAATCGCCTATAAAAGCGGCAGTATAAATTATAAGGATATTAAAGGTTATAAGGTAACTGCTCAGTTTACCAGAATTGACGGTATTAATATCGGAAGTGATGTTAAATTAAGCGGGGTTAAAGTCGGTAATGTTATCTCTCTTAGGTTGGATCCAAAAAGTTATAATGCAGTAATTGAGCTCGTTATAAACGATGATTATAAGCTTCCCGTTGATAGTTCAGCTGAAATTATCGGTAATGGTTTGCTGGGTGATAAGTATATTTCACTTGCTCCCGGAGCGGATGAAGAATTGCTGAAAGAAGGCAGTAGAATTGAATTCACTCAACCTGCTATTAGTTTTGAGAGCTTAATTGCTAGGTTTATTTTCGGTTCTACGGATGGTAATAAGAAACAAAAGGATACTAATAATTCTTCGGATGCTTCGCATGCTGCAAATCCTAGCTAAATTTTTAGCTTTTATTTTTATTTTTTGGAATATGGTATTTGCTGCGGAAAATAATGACAGCACCCTTATAAAAAAAATAGATGAATCAATTTTTAGTGCTCTGGATAAAGAGAGTACGGAAGAAATAGAAAGGCAAGGGGTAAGGGGGGGCTTCTATAATACAGCTCAAATTAATATTGTTGATAAAAAAATGGGGAAGATGGATGTGGTAACGGTTAATCTCCAAAAACCTATTATGTTTAATGATGAAATTGCTATTAGAGTTCTTAGCTGTTGGAAGGAAAATGAAAAAAAACTTTTACCTGACAGTAAAGCATGGATTGAATTTTATACTGTTTCCAAGCAAAATGAGCTGGATAAACAGTTTAGCGGTTGGATATTCTCTAATAATGCAGGGATTTCAAAATATTTTAATGAAAAATATGAGTTTATTCTTAGCGACTGTGTAAATAATTAGGTTTTATTCTATTTAATAGATTCTATATGAAAAATAAAAAAATCTAATAATAAAATTTCCTTCAAGAAATATTTCTTTAATATACTTGTGCTATAATGCTTGCTTAAAAGAATTTTATACTTTTTAGAGTGTATTAAAATGAAGCAAAACACACCAAGAGATGACTATATTGAAATATTGGAAAAAGAAAACTCTACCATAAGAGACTTCATATACTTCTTTTTAATCAATGAAGAAAATAAAAGCTATATTAATGAATGCAATAGCAAAGGGTATACAGCATTACATAAAGCAGTAACACTGGATGATGTAACGTTTATTGATAGCCTATTAAATACCGGGGCTGTGGTAAATGCCGGAGCTCATGATGGTGTAACACCTTTACATTTAGCGGTACTTAACAATAAATTAGACGTAGCAAAAAGACTTATTAAAGGGGGAGCTAATATTTTTTTAGAAACAAATAGTGGGGAGATACCTTTATATTATGCAATTTCCAATCAAAATTTACCTATTGTTAAAATACTCTTGGAATATGAATGCATCGATATTGATATATACAATTATTATTTAAGCAATGCATTAGAAAAAGCTAAACTAGAAGGTGCAGAAGAGATAGCTGAATTTTTAAAAATTAGGGTGGAAGATAAAAATTTAAGGCCGTTAAAAAAGGCTAAAACAGATCATATGCAGCCAATCATTGCTACTGAAGAAGGAACTTGGTTAGGGGAGTGCGTTATGAGCCAAGTTAATGATTTTGAAGATTGGAATGAAGTTATAGTTCAGCAATTCAGCCTACCTAATGATGATTGTGAAGTTATAATTATAAACGACTCAGATACAGAAGAGAGACTCATCAAAGGCTCTATTAAACGCAAGCGCGGAGAAGAACAAACTTTTGCAGAAAAATTAGAAAAGGAGAGAAATTTACCTCAGGATGAAAAAAGAGGTAGGGGTACTTAGTTTCAACAAGTAATATGTATTATTCATTCATAAACACTTGCAAGCAAAGCAAGCTCGGCGACTAATGCTTCTGAGTTATATATAAAATCGCTATTACAAGTAAAGCTGGCATTTGGAGAATTCAAATTAGTTAAGTGATCGCGCGATGAATTTATTCTTCTGATAAAGCTCACAATATTACCATTGACTGCATATGCGATATTTTCATAAGGAGATGAGTTTATGTTATGGATAGTGGGTACGCCTTCTTGAATAATAATTTCACGATTAAGTACTCCTTCTTTTATAACATCCATGGAGTGGCGCTTTTTTTTATTAATATTTAATATATCATCACCGCTACTTGCAATCATGATGCCCATTCCGAATGTTCCGTTATCAGCTTTGATGAAAACATACGGGGGTGAGGTTATCTGATATTCTTCATATTTTAATTTAATTTGTTCAATTATATTATCAACCACTGATCCAGCTTCTTCTAACCCTACTTTATTTCGGAAATCAATATTTTCGGCTTTTGCAATGTAGGTGGAAAGCAGCCACGGATCCAAAGAAAACTCCCGACAAAATTCCTCGGCGATTTTATTATAAGCAGTGAAGTGAGTAAATTTTCTCCGCTTATGCCATCCTTTATTTAGTTCAGGTATAATAGGTTGAGATATATTTTCTATGATTTCTGGAACTCCACCGGTAAGATCGGTATTTAAAATAATTAAATCCGGTTTCCAGTCTTGCTTAATATATATTGTATTATGATGACGAGTAATAGGATTAAGTGTAATTATTGAGGATGCGTTATATTCTTGAATCTCCGTAATATGCGGTGACCCGAATTCTACCACTATATTGTCGGAAGCTACTATGTTTTTTAATGCCAGCAAATTTTCAAAATAATTTTGGTTGCGGGTAAAATTTTCAGGTATGATAAGTATCTTACCCGGCTTGTTATTTTTAAACATTTCCGCAAATTCTGCCTTAGCATTTTGTAACCCGTGTATATCTAGGTTATTAAAACCTGCCGGGAAGAGGTTGGTATCTACGGGCGCAACCTTAAAACCTGAGTTTCTAACATCTACAGAGCCGTATAACGGCCTTTTATTTTCTTTATAATTTGAAAATATCCACTCTTTCATTTGAGCAGACTTATCAGCTACTGCTTTGTTTAGATGTTCTGATATTTTTAAATGTTTATTATCTTCTGTCCTCTGCACTTCTTAAACCTTTAGCTTATCAAATTATTTATTTCCAGTTATCCATTAATGTATTATAGCAACTTATTGCGGCAATGCCAGCGGTCTCCGCACGCATTATTCGTCTTCCGAAATTAACTGCAACTGCATAGTCCAAGCTTCTTATAAGGTCTGCTTCTTCAGAGCTAAATCCGCCTTCAGAGCCGATTAGTATACAATTTTCGGTTTGTTTTAACTTGCTTTTTAATGTTTGAACCCCTAAGGGGTCAGCTTTCTCATAGCAGAACATTAGATTGCCGTCAAAAGGTTTGCATTTCACAAAGTCGGCAAGATTTTGCATAGGATGAATTTTAGGTATACATAATCTTTCTGATTGTTCCGCGGCTTCAATAGCGCTTTTAATAAGTTTTTCCAAGTTTATTTTGTTTATCACCGTGCGTCTTGAAGTAATAGGCCAAATCTCCGTTACTCCTAATTCCGTTGCTTTTTGTACGACAAAGCTTGGTGTAACGTTTTTAACCGGACAAAATGCAAAGTGTAAAGGAGCTTGGTTTAATTGAGAGGCTAGTTGCTTTACTAAATTGATTATAACGTGTTTCTTGCTGATCCCGATTATAGTCGCTTCCCACTCTCCGTCTTTTCCGTTAAAGATTCTCAATAGCTCATGAGTTTTGCATCTTAAAACATTGCTTAGGTAATGCGATTGTTCTTCATTTAAGTTGATATTTTCCCCTTCCGTAAATAGATGTTCAATAAACAACCTGGTTCTGAGAGACATATACTCCTATAATTTTCTAAGTTAAATTCTGGCTTTTTTAGGCGTAGTATTCTTGGAATTTTGCCCAATGCTTGGGACACTTAATGGGTTAATATCTTTAATTTCATTTTGGACTACAAGCTGCTTGGGTTTTTTAGTGTTTAGTAAGGGAGTAACTTTCTTAATATCTAAGCTTGCGGTTTTTATCGGCTCATTATTATCAACTATGCTGAAGATACTTTTGTGTGATGCTGCGGCATTGTTAGCAGCAACGAGGATCGGTGATTTTTTAATGCATTTAGGATTATAAATCCCTTTCTTTTCAGAGAGATGACAAAAACCCAAATCCAGGATTTTTATCATATGATCATCCCTTATCTTTGCGTTTTCCCCGCCGAAAACTACCCCTACCAAGTGACCATGAGGTTTTTTAGCCGTAGTGATTAGATTAAATCCTGAAGTTCTTATATAACCGGTTTTTAATCCTTCGGCGCCGGCATATCTTTTAGTTACATGATTATGACCGTTCAGCACTTTGCCTTTGTAGGTAAAGGTGGTTTTTGAAAAGAGCGGATAATACTTAGGAAACTTTTTTTTGAGAGCCAGTGCAAGCTTTGCCATATCGGTCGCGGTGGTATACTGATTTTTATCATGACAGCCGTGTGCGTTTGCAAAATTGGTTCTGATCATGCCCAAAGTCTTAGCTTTTTTAGTCATCATTTTAGCAAAACTCCATTCACTTCCGGCTATCGCCTCAGCAAGTACTGATGCGGAATCATTAGCTGAGATAACTATGGTGCTATATATACAATCCCTAACCGTAATTCTTTCTCCAGCTCTTAACCCTAATTTACGGGGAATTTCTCGGCTAGCCCGTTCGGAAACGACAATTTGTTGATTCATAGTAAGTTTTCCGCTTTCTAAAGCTTCGAATGCTAAATAAACCGTCATTAATTTAGTTAGTGAAGCCGGATAGCGTAAATCATGCGCATTTTTTGAGTATATAACTTTCCCGGTCGCTGAATCCAAAACTAATGCCGCATATCTGGTGGAGCGTGTAATATCGTTCGCATAGGCAGTAAAGGTGAGGGAGTTAAAGATAATAACGAAAGCAACTAATAAACTTTTAAAACAGGCATAAGGAAACAAACCTGCCGAGTGAGATTTTTCGATTCCCATTTTCCCTTATTCTACCTCAAAACTTAATGGTTTTTAAATAATGTATATTTATAAGATATTAAAATATTTTTTACAAAAGTAAAGTATGTTGTATCTAAGCTTTTACGGTTAGTTAGTATGTATTATAAGAGTTGAATTTTTAATAGTTTTTGAAGTAATAAAGTTTATGATAAAATATTTTAAAAACCAACTTATTAAGCCGTTTTATAACTTTATATTAAAACTTCTTATTCTTTGTATATTTTTTATATTACAATATAATATTTAAATTAAAAATAAAATATTGACATTTAAGTTTAATTAACAGTAAGGTATGGGTAGTTTCAGTTGTTAACAGTAATTTAAGAGGTGAAGAAATGAGTACAATAGCTCCAAGCCCTCCAGTGCAAAGCCCAACTGTTTCGCCGATGCAGAGTCCAACTATTTCACCGCTATCAAATCAGCCGGAAGTAACAGATACAATAAAAGTTAAAAAAATTAGCTTAATTGAAGAATTATTCAAGTTAACAGGAAAGGGTTTCACTGTTGATGAAGCATTAAATTCACCTGATATCCCCATAAATTTTTTTAAAGAGAAGTTAAAAGCGGCTGAGAAGTTTGAAGAAGAGGCGGCTGCGCATAAGCAGCTAAGGGAAGAATATGAATTATTTAAAGAAAAGCATTTTATGGAAAAAGGTTGGTATAAAAGAATAGAAAAAGATTATGTGAAGTGTAAAAATGAGTTTGATGATTTAGTAGATAGATTTTACGCATGTAAGTATGATTCGGACTGTGAATAATCTGTTATTAAATTAATATCCTATGTTATGCGTATTCCTTGAAATTTTACTTTATGCGTGAAATTATCCTATAATTCACTTTTATTGATGTTATATTTAGTATAAAAATAAAATATTGACAGTTAAGTTTTATTCAAGATATGGTGGTAGTCAGTTTGGAAGGTTAATACAATTAATTAATAAAAGAGGTATATATGAGTAGACGTGAAATAAGAGAATTTAGAGAATTTGCTAAAGAGGTATTAGCCAAACAACAAGCAGCACAATCTTCACAATCAACAACGGCACAAAAAAATGTCAATTTAGATAATATGTGTAAAGTAGTTGCTGAAACATTTGCTCAATTAAATAACAACCTTATTAATAAAAACTTGATTTCAGAACCTATTAGTAAAGCTAATTTAGATCAGGCGATAAATGAAATAAATGGATTAAAAATTAATTCGGACATATTATTAAAATTTAACAATGAGTTGGTTGAGAATGGTTTTAATGCAGCTAATTCAAAAAACATAGTTGAAACAGTTAATACATTTAAGGCTTATCAAGTAAATTCCACTTTATTTAGTGAATTGAATGACAACGCTTTAAAAATAGGCTTAAATGCTCCTATAGACCAATATAATATAGATGACTCAATAAATACTTTAGTGCTTGAAAGTGCTAAGGCTGATGGATTTGATATAGCAACAATATCTTCCGGTTTAAGAGGTAAAAATGATACCTTTGACCATATAGGATCCGTAGTTAAACAAACTTTAGATCATATAATAGATTATTGTACACCTAAACACGGAACAAATAATACCCTTTGTATTGATATCTGTGAATCAGGCTTTAATTTTAATAATGCCTGGGATGATTGTGCATAGAATAAAAAAGTAAATTTTATAAGGTAACAATAATGAAAAAAATAGTATATGGAGCAGTAATTGCATCTTTCTTGCCGCTATTGGCAAGCGCGGAAGCTTATCCTTATGTTCGGCTGGATTTAGGTGGAGCATTGCCGACTAAATTAAAAGGTGATGCTTATCAAAGCAAAAAGCCAAATAATTCTTTAGCCTTCGGGGTAGGTGCTGGTTATAAGTTTGATGAGAACTTTAGAGTAGACCTTAATTACTTAAGAGCTAATAACTTTAAATTTTCCCATGATATAACAGATGATAATGGAACTTCTTCAATTAATCAAAAAATGCATAGTAATATTGCAATGTTAAATGCATATTTTGATATTGGTAATTACAGCGGGTTTACTCCTTATTTGACCGCAGGTATCGGGATGGCGCATAATGTTGCTAAAGATTATATAGATGTAGAGAAAGATACAGGTTTTAAAATAGTACAAAAAGGTCATAAGAAAAACAATTTTGTCTGGAATATTGGAGCCGGGGCTAGTTTTCAAATAGTGGAAAACACTCATATAGATATCGGCTACAAATTTTATCACCTTGGTAAATTCACTACTTCATCTACTGCTTCTGCAGCTAGTATTAATAGTGAAGTCACTCCAATTTCAACCCGCCTGCGTGCTCATGCTGTGACTGTGGGTTTAAGGTATACTTTCTAAGTTAAATAAAGGCTTAAAAGCTTTTAAAACTAAAAGGTGCGCGTAAGGAAAAATATTTACTTCTTATGCGTGCTTTTTTTATTTATGGCGGTGTCCGGAATGCTTTCAAATGATTAGTTTCTATATATAAAGCCTTGATAAAATTTTAAATTGCTTATAATGTAATCTTTATGAAATGTAGTAAAATTTATTGATGGAAACATCGGTTAGTTTAGTTTTTGATAATAACAGCCTATTGCCTATACTCTTTGGTGAGCAAAATAGTAATATAAAGTTCATAGAGCAAAGCTTAAGCGTACATATTTCTTCCCGAGGGAATTATCTTGCAATTACCGGTGATCAGGAAAGCTCAAGGCGTGCCTCATATACGATTGATTGGCTTTATGAGCGCATAAAAAATGGTATAAAAGAAGTAACTCAAGCTGATATAGAAGCAGCCATCCGATTCACCGTCGGAACGGCCGATCTTGAACAACTCAAGATTAAACAAAGAGTAGAGAGTAAATACGCACTTAAAACCCGAAAAAAAGAAGTCATACCTTATAATAAAATTCAGCATGCATATTTAGAATTGCTACATACCAAGGATATAGTGTTTGGTATCGGTGCGGCAGGCACAGGAAAAACTTATTTAGCGGTAGCTGCCGCAGTTTCAATGTTTTTAAAAAAACAGGTTGAAAAAGTAATCTTGACTCGTCCGGCGGTAGAAGCAGGAGAGAAGTTAGGGTTCTTGCCGGGGGATATTAAAGATAAAGTAGATCCTTATCTAAGACCGTTATATGACGCGCTGTTTGAAATGCTGCCAAGTGAAAACGTGGAAAGATATTTTGCCACCCAAGAGTTTCAAATTGCACCACTTGCCTTTATGCGCGGCAGAACTTTAAGTAATTCCTTTGTAATTTTAGATGAGGCGCAAAATGCAACTTCTCTTCAAATGAAAATGTTTTTGACTCGTTTGGGCTATGGCTCTAAAATGGTAATAACAGGAGATATAACACAGATTGATTTGCCGAAAACCATTGAATCCGGCCTCATCGACGCTATCAACCGCTTAAAAAACATACCGGAAATCGGTATAGTAAAATTTGGTAGTAGTGATGTAGTAAGACATCCTTTAACTTCAAAAATTATTGATGCATATGAGCAAAGCTGAAGAAGAACCCAATAGTATAAATTTCTCTAACATTGAAGTTGAATTGATTAACGATTCATCTTTATGGAATACACTTGATTGTGAACCCGAAGATTTCATCAAGCAAGTTATAACTCATACACTTATAGAACTTAAGCTCACTGAAGCGAGCAAGAAAATTGAGGTTTCTGTATTGCTTGCCGATGATGAAAAACTGCAGGAATTAAATCGGCAATACAGAGATAAAGATAAGCCGACCAATGTGCTTTCTTTCCCGAATTATGACTTAAAACCAGGCAACTACCTTAAAATTTTAAAGAAGGTAAAGGAAATATATTTGGGAGATATAGCATTAAGCTACACAACTATATATCATGAATCAATAGAGCAGGATAAACTTTTTATGCACCATTTAGCGCATATGCTCGTGCATAGCATACTGCACTTAATAGGTTATGATCATGAGGATGAAAGTGAAGCCGAAGAAATGGAAGAGCTGGAAATAAAAATTTTAACAAAACTAAATATATCAAACCCTTATTAACATTAACAAATCAGAATCTATATGAATGAAATGAAAATTAAAGACGAACACCCGGGTAAAAATAATCACCGGCTTACTTTTAAATATTTTATGTTTCTACTGGCTAAAATTATCAAACCTAAAATGATTACTCTTGAAGAGTCGGTAAATGAATTAATAAAAGAACATGATCTTCAAGATACGATAAATTCTGAAGAAAAAGTAATGCTGCAAAACTTTGTCGATTTTAAAGACTTGAAAGCTTATGAAGTGATGATCCCGAGAACTTTTATTATCGGCATCACTGAAAATGCTACTTTTGAAGAATTAAAGCAGAAGTTCATTGAAGAAGAGCACACCAGAATTCCGGTTTTTAGAGAAAACCTGGATGAAATCATCGGTTTTGTCCATATGAAAGATTTTATCCTCTTCGTCGGTAAGGAAGACGAATTTAAAATGGAGAAAGTTTTAAGAGAATTGATTTATGTACCGCGTTCTATGAAATTGGTCGACTTATTAACCAAAATGCGCCAAGCACGAATACATATTGCAATTGTGCTTGATGAATACGGCGGCACGGAAGGGCTGGTCACTATTGAGGATTTGGTAGAAGAGATCGTGGGGGATATAAGAGATGAGCACGATGATAGTGAAGAGCCGGAATTGGTAAAAGTTGAAGGCGGTACTATCACTGTAGATGGCAAGGCTCGCATTGAAGAAATTGAAGAGAAATTCAAAGTAGATTTAGCTAAAGATGAAGATGATTTCGAAACTTTCGGTGGATTTATTCTGGCTTATTTAGGTAAAATACCCGCAATCGGCGAAAAATTCGATCATCCTTCCGGCTTACGGATAGAAATCATTGATGCTGATAAGCGCAAAATTAAGAAAGCTAAGGTCAGAATTAAGGATTAGTTTATATTATAACCTTCCAATAATTATTTGGCTTAACTTATTTTATATAATTTTTGTGGCCTCGGTAGCTATAATAATAAGCAGTAATAAAAAAGCAGTGAACTCCAGGTCAATGCTTATCAAAATTGCCGGTATTAATATTTTTTATAAACTTAAATCTAGGTTGCTCTTTATCCCTATAAACAATTTTTTCTTCAAACATAGAAAGAGGACGAACCCACAGGTTATAATCTCCGTATAAAGCTTGATAGATCACGTGCTTTTCAAGAGTTTCACTATGAATGCATACACCGAGCACTTGATAATAATTACCTTTAAAATGCTGATATAATCCTAATTGCATAAAATAAAAACCATAAGTTTACAGACATATTTTTTAATAAATATAAATTATAAAAGCAATAAGAAACTTATTGCTTTTAAAATTAAATAATTAACGGCTTTTTAGTATTCGATTATAAATAATAGTAAACTTTAAATATTAGTATTGGCATTTAAAGGGCTTCTACCGTTTACTAAATATGGTTTTAAATATCTGCCGGTAACGCTTTGTTCGCACTTAACCACTTCCTCAGGAGTTCCGACCGCAACAACATTACCACCCTTATCACCACCATAGGGGCCAATATCAATGATATAATCCGCAGTTTTAATTACATCCAAGTTATGCTCAATAACAAGCACTGTATTTCCGGAATCAACCAGCTTATGTAAAACATCCAAAAGCTTCCTGATATCGTGAGTATGTAATCCCGTAGTCGGTTCATCTAAGATATAAAGTGTTCTTCCCGTAGACTTACGCGAAAGCTCCTTAGCAAGTTTAACCCTTTGTGCTTCACCGCCTGATAGAGTCGTTGCCGATTGACCTACGCTCATATAACCTAATCCTACTTCTTTAAGCGCAGCAAGTTTTTCATAAATGAGCGGAACATTTTCAAAAAATATAGCCGCATCTTCAACATTCATGTTTAGTATATCAGCAATGGACTTTCCTTTATATGTAATCTCTAATGTCTCTTTATTATATCTTGCGCCGTTACATTCCTCGCATTTAACATATACATCAGGTAAGAAGTGCATTTCAATCTTGATAACCCCGTCACCTTCACAGGATTCGCACCGGCCGCCTTTCACGTTGAAAGAGAACCTGCCCGGCTTATATCCTCTGATTTTGGCTTCCGGAAGTGAAGCGAACCAATCTCTGATTGGGGTAAAAGCCCCTGTATAAGTTGCCGGGTTCGATCTTGGCGTTCTACCGATTGGTGATTGATCGATTTCAATAATTTTATCTATATATTCAAGCCCTGTTATTTTATCATGCTCTCCCGGAGTTGCTTTAGCCCCATGAAGTTTTTTGACGGCAGCTTTATATAAAGTATGGATAGTAAAGCTTGATTTTCCGCTTCCGGATACGCCGGTAACAGTAATAAAAGTACCGAGCGGAAAGCTAGCCGATATATTGTTAAGATTATTAGTTCTGGCTCCGGTTATCTCAATAAATTTATTAGGATGCCCGGGTCTTCTATTTTGCGGAACCGGGATAAACTCTCTGCCTGAAAGATATTTTCCTGTAATACTTTCTTCAGCATGAGATACTTCAAGCGGAGTTCCGGCTGCAATTATTTTACCGCCGTGGATACCCGCACCTAAACCTACGTCGACTATATAATCAGCACACATCATGGTATCTTCATCATGCTCGACTACGATAACCGTATTGCCGAGATCGCGTAAGTTGCGAAGAGTGTTGAGTAACCTTTCATTATCGCATTGGTGTAACCCGATAGAAGGCTCATCCAATACATAAAGTACGCCACTTAACCCGGAGCCGATTTGAGAAGCAAGCCTAATTCTTTGGCTTTCACCACCTGATAAGGTTCCCGATTCCCGATTTAGGGTAATATATTCCAAGCCTACATCATATAAAAATCCTAATCTTCTTCTTACTTCTTTTAAAGCGCGTTCTGCAATTTGCTTATGTGTAGAGCTTAATAAATTTTCAAGATTTTCAAACCATTTTATGGCATCGCTGATAGTGAGTTTACATACTTCACCGATATTTTTGCCCCCGATTTTAACACATAACGATTCTTGTTTTAGCCTATAACCATTACAGGTACGACAAGCTTTGCTACTTTGGTATTTTCTGAGATCTTCCCTAATAAACTCACTCTCGGTTCTTAAAACTTTCTCTTCAAGATAAGGTATAATTCCTTCAAAAGGTTGAGTTATTTTAGAAGTTCTAAAGCCGTCATCATAAATAAAATCTATTTCTTCCTCCTTAGAACCATAGATGAGAACTTCCTGAATTTCGGGAGGTAGATCCTTGAAAGGCTTAAACATCGAAAACCCATAATGTTTGGCGATCGATTCCAAGGTCTGTTGATAGAATTTTGTTTCGCTTGTGCCGAATTTATAATTAACTTTATGCCAAGGGGCGATAGCACCTTCTTTTAAGCTAAGTTCAGGATGAGGGACAACTAAACTTGCATCAAAAAATACCTCCGATCCTAACCCGTCACATTTCGGGCACGCGCCATAAGGACTATTAAAAGAGAAAATACGGGGTTCAATTTCCGTTAAAGTAAAACCTGAAATAGGGCAGGCAAACTTTTCAGAAAACACTATAACTTCACCCGGTTTACGGTTACTTTCTTTGCCTTCCGGAATAGAAACAACTTCAACAAATAAAATTCCTTCACTTAGTTTTAGCCCTGTTTCAATGCTATCTGCCAGCCTATTGCCTAAATTTTCATCAATAACTAACCTATCAACTACTACTTCAACGTCATGTTTTTTATTTTTATCTAAAATCGGCAATTCATCAAATTCATAGAGTATCCCGTCAACTCTAAATCTATCATACCCTTGTTTTTTAAAGGTTAGAAAATCTTTTCTATGTTCACCTTTTTGTCCTTTAATTATCGGGGCTAAGATATATATTTTAGAATCTTGAGGTAGTTCTTTGATAATCTCGACCATTTGCGAAGATGTTTGTTTTTCAATCGGCTTGCCGGTTGCAGGAGAATAAGGTATCCCGATTCTGGCATATAACAGACGTAGATAATCATAAATTTCAGTTGCTGTAGAAACGGTGGAGCGCGGGTTTTTCGAAGTGGTCTTTTGATCAATAGCTATCGCCGGAGAGAGGCCGGTTATCGATTCGATATCAGGCTTATTTTGCAGTTCAAGAAACTGCCTTGCGTATGCGGATAAGCTTTCTACGTATCTTCTTTGGCCTTCTGCATAAATGGTATCAAATGCGAGAGAAGATTTCCCCGAGCCACTGACTCCGGTGATTACAACCAACTGATTTCTTGGGATATCAACACTAACATTCTTTAAGTTATGCTCTTTAGCGCCTTTTACTGAAATAAACCCTTCCATTGCAACTAACCCTCAAAGTAATTTTTTAAGACTGTGATTATATACACTACTTCATCATATTCAACTGTTTAGAAAATGTTTATAATTTAAAAGAGTTAATCTTTATTTAAAACATTTTATCAACACAATATTAATGATTGTTTGCTCAATTTGTAAATAGAAAATGAAGTAAGGTAACGGTAAAATTTTTTACTCAAACTTTTTAATATTGGTATTATGAAATAATTTATAAAGCATTATGAAAAAACTTAGTGAAACTTTAATAATACTTCTATATATAACTTTCACATTAATTAAACTGTTAAGCAAATAGATATATGAAAGATTCAACTTTTAGCTTTCCGGAGCATTTTTTTACACAATATGTTTATAGTGAAGCATATCATTTATCAATAGATACGAAAAACTTTCAGCTATATATCGGCAGAAGAGAAGACATCACTAATCTCATCTTAAAAAAAGACCAGGAAGAAAGAGAAGAAAGTCAAAGAATTATTGAGCGAAATCAACAAATCATTGAAGAAAATCAAAGAGCTCTCAATGAAAAAAAAGAAAATTATAAGAGGTTATTAGATAGGTTTAATGTCGGGCAAAATGCAGCAGGCTTTAATTCCACGGCACATTATGTATTTAATGCTTCTCAAGCTGTAGAATGGGATCCTAGTATTAAATTTTTACAACTAATGGATGAGAATGAAAAACCTAGTTTTGTCTCAAGAATAAAAAGAGCAAGGGAAGAAAAGGAGAACATAGAACCAAAAGATAATAGAGCTGAACGTGTTGAGAAAAGGGATGAGAGAGGTAGTAACCATGATAGTAAAAGACTTTGTGTTACTAGATAACATGAAATTACTCATACTTTATGCAATATAAGTTTACTAATCTTGCATTTTAGCATTTATAAATATAAAATGATTGCTTTGAATTAAGTATAAAGAGTTAGTTATGTCGGATAAGTTTCCAATTACCCCTGAAGGATATGAAAAATTAAACCAAGAATTAACTAAGCTAAAGTCTGTTGAGCGGCCTGCTGTAATTATTGCGATTGCTGAAGCGAGAGCACATGGCGATTTATCTGAGAATGCGGAATACAGTGCGGCAAGAGAGAAGCAGGGGTTTATTGAAGCAAAGCTTGCTGATTTGGAAAGTAAGTTGTCGAGAGCGGAAATTATTGATGTTAAATCTTTAAGTGGTGATAAAGTAGTTTTCGGTGCAACGGTTACGCTGGTTGATGAAGATACTGAAGAAGAAGTGGTTTACAGAATTGTAAGTGATATTGAAGCTGATATTTCAAAAGGAGCTATTTCATTTTCTTCGCCGGTAGCTAAAGCATTATTGGGTAGAAATAAGGGCGAAACAGTAGAGGTTTATACTCCTAAAGGCTTGAAATATTATGAAATACTAGATGTTCAATTTATTTCTTAAAAAGTTTATAAGCATTCGTAGCTCAGCTGGATAGAGCGTTGCCCTCCGGAGGCAAAGGTCGTGGGTTCAAATCCCTCCGAATGCGCCATCTTTTTAATAGTTAGTTGTTAACCTTTTATTAATCCTTAAAGAGTATCCTTTTAAAGAAGTAGCTTCTTTTATAGTGAGTATATCCGGAAAGAAAGCTTTGTTGAGAAGACGAGCGAGTAATCTCGGCAATCACTTCGGAAAAGTAGATAGGGTAAGATGTATGCAGTACGAAAAAATAGAAATAGTAAGAAGTATTTTAGTTTTAATGCTAATAATTGCTTCTTTTATTGCGGCAAAAAGATATAAGAATATTCCCTTTTTAAAGTATTCCCTTTATTGGGTTGCTATATTTGTATTTTTCGGACTTATTTATACTTTTAAAAATGCAGCATTTGAAGTTAAAGAAAAAATGGCTGCTGAGCTTATACCAGGGTATGCAGTCAGTAGTGGGGGGCAAATGGTAGTTAAAAAAGCTGATAACGGGCATTTTTACCTATATCTTAATTTAAACGGAAAAACAGTTAGGTTTATGGTTGATACAGGTGCAACCAACGTTTCAATTTCTAAAAACTTAGCTCAAGAAATCGGAATTAATACAGAGAACTTGAAATTTATATATACTGCTTATACGGCAAATGGGGTGATAAGAACAGCTAATGCGATAGTTAGGGAAATTGAATTAGGTGATTTTAAATTAAATAATTTTACAGTAAGTGTTAGTGATTATGATGAAACTATCCCTCTGCTCGGTATGTCATTCTTAAATAAATTTAAATCATATGAATTTCGGGGTGATAGCCTTTATCTTAAATACTAATTTATTTTATTTAAATTATTTAGTAACATATTTACAGTATAATTGTTTAACAGCGTAGCTTGTGTTTAAATTGAGCAAAATAATTGCTATATTACTTTTACTAACTTTTGCTTTGGAACTAAAAGCTCAAAGTCAGGAACCTTCCGACACATTAGCACAAGAGGTGAAAGATAATGATTCCCACTATATCTCAGTTAAGCAACAGCCGTTTAAAGCAACAATAGAAATTCCCTTTAAAAAGGACTCGGCAGTAGCAGCCTACATAAGAGGGAATAAGCTTTGGATAATATTTGATGAATATAAAAAATTTAATTATGATGAATTTGGATTAAAGAATAATAATTCTACGTTTAATAAAGATAATTATTGGGTCAAATCTTTAAGCCAACAAGAGTTAGATCATAATAATACTTTTTTAGTATTGGATCTGTTTACAATATTCACAAAAACTCCACAAATAAAACTTACCAAAAATGATGAAAATTGGATCTTTGAAATAAGTGAAAATATATCACAGTCGACTCCCGATATAAAGGTGGAAAGTAAACCCTATGAGCTTCCTTTTTCCAGGGTTGAAATAGAGGTGGGAGAAAGCATTAATGCTATAGATTTTATTGACCCGTTTGTCGGGGATAACTTATTAATAGTACCTATGAAAAGCTTTAAGCAAGTATCTAAGGAAAGGAGATTTGTTGATTTTAATATATTTAAATCAATTCAAGGAGTTGCTATACGGAAAATTTCCGATGAAGTATCTTATAGTGCAAACGGTGATGTGTTATATATTAGCTCTGATGATATTACGACGCTCTCGGCAAAAGTTATTCCGCCGAAATCAAAGGTTATTAAGCCTCTGCTTATTGATAAATTATCAGAATTAACCAGCCATGAGAAAGGTATTATAAATTTACATCCCTATGTAGTTAAAGATGCAAATTTTAATTATGAAAATTATAAATTGATGCATGGGTTCGATGGGTTAAATAAAGACGAAAATGCAGCGGCTTATACTAAGCTCGCTTTACTTTATTTAGCAAATGACCTTTATAAAGAAGCTAACCTCATGCTCAAAATTATTAAGCAAAGTAATTATGAGTATTCGTGTAACTATAAAGTTCAGTTATTAGAAGTAATCATAAATTTCATGAATAAAAGATATGACGATGCCTTTATAGTAGTTAAATCTATAGATACTGCCGACATACCTATTAATTTCAGAGATGAAATCAGATTTTGGCAGTCACTTATTGCTTATGCATCAGGTAACACTAAAGACTATATATTAAGTAACCGGGTGGGTAGCTTATTCGAAAATACATCGCTTAATTTTTTATCAGGGTATACTCCCAATATAATTACGGAATTAGCTATAGTTACAATTGATAATAAAGTGGCAAACAAGCAATTTAAGGTAGCTGAGCAAATTGTAAATTCAGCTCTCGATACTAAAGGTATAAGCGAGCATTTAAAGAATAGATTAAATTATATTACCGCAAAATACTATCTCTCACAAAATCAGGAAAAAGTAGCTAATCCGTATTTAGATGAATGTATTGCAAATGTATTTGATACATTGAATCGAACTTTGTGCAGATTTGAGAAAGTAAAATATCAACTTGACCATTCAAAGATAAATCCTGAAGAAGCAATTGATGTGCTTGATAAGTTGACTTATATTTGGCGCGGAGATCAGCTTGAAATAGATATATTGGATTACTTAGGGAATCTTTATAATAAAAATGATAAGTATATAGAAGCATTAAAAACGTGGAATAAAATTGTTAAATATTACCCGAACTCGAATAATACTATGGTAGTCCAACGCAATATGAGTGAAACATTTATCAAATTCTTCCTCAATAGCGGAGATGAAAAAATGGCTCCGTTGGAAGTTTTAGCAATCTTCTATGAATTTAAGGATTTAATTCCGCTTGGAGATACCGGAGATAAGATAATATCTAAGTTTATTGATAACTTAATAAGGCTTGATTTACTGGATAGGGCGGCGGCAATTTTGAATTACCAGGTTTTAAACAGGTTAACGGGTTTAGAAAGGGAAGAGGCAATTAATAAGCTGGCTAAGATAGACATAAATAATCTGAAACCTGAATTAGCTTTAGAAGTTTTAGCATTGGGTGATAAAGATTTTCCTATGGTAAATGCATTGGTTGAAAGAAAATATATTAAGGCTGAAGCTTTATATTTAACCCGCAATTATAATCAGGCTCTAGATGACCTTAAGGATGACTATTCACAAAGAGCCGATGATATAAAAGCTAATATATATTGGGATTTGCAATATTGGAGCGAATTCAACAACTATTCGGAACCTTATTTATATTCAATAATAAATAAAAAAGATCAGCTTTCTGAAGAAGAAGTAAAAAGAGTTTTAAAGCAGGCTGTCTCCTATATCGTAACGGAGAGAAAGGACTTGCTTGCAGAGTTATATAAAAACTTTAAAGATCGCATGCCACTCAATACCGCATATGCAAATGTGCTGAAAATTCTTTCCGAGGCATTGCTTACCAAACCGGGTAATGGTATTATAGGTGCGCAAGATATTGCTAACTATAAAGCAATAGTTGATAACTTAGTACAACCTTCGGGGACATTAAAATAATGAGTAAAAACTCTATAATTATTATTCCGGCACGTTTAGCTTCCACAAGATTACCGAACAAACCGTTGCTTGATATCGCCGGCAAGCCTATGATAATAAGAGTTGTCGAACAAGCGCAAAAATCCGGAGTAGGGGAAGTAGTAGTAGCCTGCGGTGACCAGCAGATTTTTGATCTGGTTGAAGCACATAGTTTTAGTGCAGTAATGACGGATCCGAACCTTGCAAGCGGGAGTGACAGAGTTTATGCTGCTTACAAGCAATTAAATCTAAAACATGAATTTATAATTAACTTACAAGGAGATCTGCCGACGGTTTCGCCTGAGTTAATAATTAAAATAAATGACGATTTAATTAGCTCAAAAGCTGATATAGCAACTGCTGCTGCTAAAATTACCGATGCAGAAGAAAAGCATAACCCTAATGTAGCTAAAGCAGTTATCGGGTTTAATATGAGAGCTTTATATTTTACCAGAAGTGCCTGCCCTTGGGGAGAGGGGGATTTATATCATCATATCGGCATTTACGGGTATAAGAAGGAAGTTCTTGAACGGTATGTTAACTTTCCGCCTTCGCCTTTAGAGAAGAGGGAAAGACTTGAGCAATTGAGAGCATTGGAGAACGGACTTTCGATAAGTGTAAGTGTTGTTGATTCAATTCCGATTGGAGTGGATACTAAAGAAGACCTGGAAGCGGCAAGAAAGGTATATATAAACAGAAATTAAACTTGAATTATATTGATTATAACTTTTAAGTTTGGTAAAATGCATAAAAGCCAAGGCTGGTTGAAAAAATCAATTCTTAATTTTATGATACGATTCTTAAAAATTATAAATTCTTTTGCTTCTATATATGGAAGCAATCCATGTATTAAGGCTCTCTGTTGCTAGCTATAGCTGGCATATTTCTTCTTTTCAAATTTATAAAAATTAAATTTTTCGTATTAATTAATAAGCATGAGGGTAAACCATGTGTGTACAGCATTTTTTAAAATCAAAAAGAAAGCCTAACGGGGCTCTTATTTATTTTATTGCAATTATTCTAGGTATTATAAGCGGTTTTTCATATTTCCCTTTTCTGCAAAGCATGGGGCTATTTATTTCAGATGTTTTCATTAGAATTTTTAAATGTATTAGCCTGCCTATTATTGCGCTTTCCATCATTGTTACTTTATCCCAATATAATACAGGTGATAAAATGAAAGGAATATGGCAAAGAACGCTTTTTTATACAATAAGCACAACAATTATTGCTGCAAGTGTTGCATGTGCCTTATATCTGCTTATCTCGCCCTCAAGCATTAACACAGCAAATTTTGATCCCGGTTATTTACCAACTGCACTTCCAAAGAGCAGTTATGCAAGTTACTTGATCAACCTAATCCCCTCCAATATTTTTTCTCCGTTTTTAGAACATCAGGTAATGGCAGTACTTTTGGTCAGTATGATCAGCGGTATTGCCATTCGGTACATACCTGATCAAGAATCATGTAATACGATTACTAATTTCTTCAAGGGAGCGCATGGTATATTTCTTGTTATAACGGGTTGGATAGTAAAAATTATCCCGATTGCTCTGTTCGGGTTTATAACCACAACTGTCGTGCAGCTCAGGAACGGGGTTAATATTAGCGGCCTTGGCGGGTATTTATCCGTGATTGTGCTTGCAAACATAGTTCAAGGTTTAGTGATTTTGCCTGCATTTTTATATATTAACAAAATAAAGCCGTTTCAGACCTTGCAAGGAATGTTGCCGGCTCTGTCAGTAGCATTTTTTTCAAAGTCATCTGCCGGAGCACTACCGGTGACTATGGCAACCATTGAGCGCAATTTAGGGGTGTCACCTAAGATAAGTAGAGTTGTGCTGCCGCTCTGTACCTCAATTAATATGAACGGATGTGCTGCTTTTATTTTTACAACCGTAATTTACCTGATGCAGAATAATGGTATAGAGATTAGCTTTGTTACAATGGTGATATGGGTTTTTATTGCTACCGTTGCTGCAATTGGTAATGCAGGTGTGCCGATGGGATGTTTTTTTCTCAGTGCAAGTTTGCTGACTGGTATGGATATTCCAATTGTACTGCTTGGGCTAATTCTACCGTTTTATAGCATTATAGATATGATAGAAACTGCTTTAAATGTTTGGTCTGATTCTTGTATTACTAAAGTAATTGATGATAAAACCAAACTTTAATTCAGCGTAATTTTTCTTTACTGAGTAGGGACTAAATTTGTATATATTACTTTAGTTGAAGAATCAGTATCATTACTTTTTTCTTCTTTATTTTTAGTAAGTGAATTGCAGCCTTTAGTTTCAAACAAAGAATTAAGGTAATCAAGTCTGTCTTGTAAAATTAATTTATTTTTAAGTGAATCTATTTGAACAACGGGAATACATACGGGAGAGGACATAAACACCTGCGGAAATCTATAGCGTTTGTTTGCATAGTTTACCAAATGCTCAGCTTCTTTAATGGAGTAAAGAAGGCCGCTGCAATCCTTGTATTCATCAGTTATTTCAACTACCTTCATCTCTTCCATATGAGAAGATTTGCAACTGCATCCTGCAAGAAGCAGTAAAACAATAGCGACAACTTTTAGTTTATGCATTAAAACTAATTATAAAACAATACTATAATAAGATTATTACAACTCTTGTTTTAAAAGTCTATTGCTTATTAAGTTATTTATAAATATCCAACTAGCCCAAAAACCTACTTGCAACTGCATAATAGAGCGGTATCCCGATAATGATATTAAAAGGGAAGGTGATGGCAAGTGAGATCGGTATGTAAAGCGCAGCTTTAGCTTGCGGCAATGCATGGCGCATTACGGCGGGAACCGCAATATATGAAGCACTGGCACAAAGCGTCATGAACAGCATACCGGTACCTAAATCAAGGTTTAGCAGCATACTAATACTTAGCCCGATCGCTGCTCCAATGAGCGGCATATAAATTCCGAATAAAAATAAAGGAATGGTAAATTTACGCAAGTACCCTAATTCTTTTGCCACCGTTAAACCCATATCCAGAAGAAATAAAGATAGCATACCTTGAAAAGGAGCGACTATAAACCCTTCCATTTTCTCCATTCCGCCTGCACCTCCTTGCCAACCTATAACAAAAGAGCCCAAAAGAAGCACGATAGCGCCATTAGTAAAAATTTTATGCATCGGATGAGAGGAAGCTGAATTTGTAGTCGTATTCGTATTCGTAAAGCTGGATGGGGCATATCTGTGAGCTATATGTAACCCGGATAATATTGCGGGTGCTTCCATTAACGCCATGATAGCAACAATATAGCCGGCATATTCAATTTGATTTGATTTTAAGAATGCAGAAGCAGTGATAAAGGTAACTACGCTAATCGAGCCGTAGTGTGCAGCAATCGCAGCAGAGGTAGGAATATCTATTTTTGTGGTAATCTGCAATAATATGTGGCCGATATAAGGTTGGATAAAGCCGAGTATTAAGCTCAAAGATATCAAAATCCACATATTATTATCCACTGAATCCGCTTCGGCAATAGTCACGCCGCCTTTAAAGCCTATAGAAAGCATAAGGTATATAGTTAAATAATTACCGATGCTTTCAGGTATTGAAAGATCGGATCTTATTACCCCGGCTACAATTCCTAAAATAAAAAACATTAATGGTATTGATAAAAGGTTAGAAGATATGGTTTCAATAAAAATCATAACGCATTGTTTCCTAAAATTTTTTACTAAATAAGTTTGCTTCAGTATTAATTTGCTTCTGCTTTGTTATTCTTAAAGCCTGAAGCATAAATAAAGGAATAAAAAAGAAAAGTCCATAAGACAGAGCTTTATTACTTTGAATTAATAAGTGAATAAATACTAGCTACTCGGCTATATACATTCTCCTATGCAGCTTTATCCAACTTATATAACCAATTTTTTATAAAATTATTACCGGGTATGATAATCGGAATAAAAATAATTTCCATTTACTCACTCTTCATTATTATTCTTTATGCTATTTTAAGTGGCGGATTTCCTTAATTTTATACTTTCTGATTTTAATTGCCCGCATGCAGCTAAAATATCCTGTCCTCTCGGTCTTCTTATGGGGGACATATAACCTGCGTCTTCAACAATTCGGGCAAATTCTTGAATTGTCCTATTATCAGAACATTGATATTCCGTACCCGGCCACTTATTAAACGGAATTATGTTAATTTTCGCCGGAATCCCTTCAATTAAACGTACCAATTCTTTTGCATCTTGTTTACTATCGTTTACTCCTTTAAGCATGACATATTCAAATGTTACTTTCCTGAAACTGTTTTGAGTGGGCGCATATTTTCTACAAGCATTAAGTAAATCTTTTATAGGATACTTTTTATTGATAGGAACCAATGTATTTCTCAAATCATCTCTCACCGCATGTAAGGAAATTGCAAGGTTAACCCCAAGCTCGTCACCACATTTTTCAATTAGGGGAATAATTCCCGAAGTGGAAAGGGTGATTTTTCTTTTTGATATTCCAAGTCCGTCAGGATCCATAACGATCTTTAGTGCTTTTGCCACATTATCATAATTAAGTAACGGTTCACCCATTCCCATCATAACAATATTGGTAAGTTTTCTGTTTTCTTCTTTAAAATTCCAATCTGATAAAGAATCCTTAGCATGTAGAACCTGCGCAACAATTTCTCCTGCGGTTAAGTTTCTAACTAAATTTTGCGTTCCCGTATGGCAAAAGCTGCAATTTAATGTACATCCGACTTGTGAGGAAACACATAAAGTACCTCTGGTTTTTTCAGGAATAAAAACAGCTTCTATTTCATTAGTATCAGAAAATTTTAATAACCACTTTCTGGTTTCATCAAAAGAAATCAGTTCTTTAGAAACTTGTACCCGCTCTAAAGTGTATGACTCGGCAAGCTTCTCTCTTAAAGAAGCGGGGAGATTAGTCATATGATTAAAATCGGCAATACCTATGCGGTATATCCATTGCCAAATTTGCTTTGCACGAAAAGAAGACTCGCCAAGCTCTTTAATTGCTGCGGCGAGCTCTACTTTATCCAAACCGATTAAGTTTTTTTTTATATTTTCTGACATTTATAATAATTCTTAAGCTGAAACGTTAGTATCTACCCAGGAAATGTTCCCGTCGCTGCGATAGTATACCAGATTTAGCTTATTGGTTCCACTATTAATAAATAATAGAGCGGGAAGATTCATCAAGTCCATTCTCATAACTGCATCGCTCACACTTAAGCTTTGTATGCTGGTTGCTTTTTCAGCTATTATAACGGGAGCCTCGGAAGTTTCTTCGACCTCATCTTCCTCAGTAGAAGGAGAGATTATGTATTTAGTTGCTGCGAATTCCTTCTCAGGCCTTATATTATGGTGGTTCTTAATCTTTCTTTTATAGCGGCGCAGTTGTTTTTCCATTCTTCTTACTGCATCGTCAAAGCTTTGATAAGCGTCTGCTTCTAAGCCTTCGCCTTTAATTAATATTTTATTTCCTGTGCCTTCATTGACAATAATATCAGTCTTAAATAAATGATTTTTAAAGTGATGCCCTTCTTTTGCAATTGCAACATGAGCGCTTATTGCCGAATCAAAATATTTAGTTACATTCTCGGTAATACTTTTTTCTATATATTCCCGTAGAGAATCACCGATATCTAAATGTTTTCCTATAATTGATACTTGCATAAACAAACCCTTATTAAAAGTTAACATTCATTTTATAAATATAACTTTAATTTTAAAATGGCCAGCGTAAATTTCTATTTTATTTAGATTAAACGGTAAATAATTTTATATAGTCACTTTGCTTACTTTCAATCCTTAATGACCGGTATAAATGAATCTGATTCGATTGAAACTTTTTATTATTGATTGTCTTATAAGTAGTTAAAAGGTTGTTAAGTTCAATTTTATTAAATTTTGCTTTTGTGCGTGCAACTGTGATATGGGGTTTAAACGGTCTTTTATCAATATCAATCAAAGCATGCCGGAAGAGTATTTTATCAAGCTCATATTTAACTATATTTAAGTATGGATTTAACTCTACTTCCACCACAACTATATTAGGGCTCCAAAACACTGCTTTATTAAGGATAATATCAGAGTGAGTAAACCTCATAAGGTTTAAGGCTTCTTTTATAAGGATAATTTCCCGTTCATCCGATTTGCCTAAGAACTTAAGGGTAATATGCAAATTCGATGGTTTAACATACTTTATATTTTTTAAGTCATTATCATATAAGTCGGTAATTAAGTCAGTAATATGCTCAGGAATGGCTATTCCGATAAAAGCATTGCCGATTATTGGTACTGACATAACATTGTTGTTTTTATTACACTATAGTAAAATATATTAAAATAAGTTGAATTACGGTGCAAGGAAGAAGGCGCCCTTGCTTTGTTTTTACATAGGAAGCCGGGCTATTGCACTTTTATAAATAACTCTTAATTCATTATCAATAGATTTCTTATGCTTTCTATCCGGTTAGAGTGAAGTTAAAACCAACAGCTCCTCAGCTCTTCTTTTCATCATACTCGGCGCGTCAGCGCTTGTGATAACCGTGTTTAACATTTCCTTTGCTTTTTCCTTCTCTCCTAGTGAAAGATAAAGAACAGCTTGTTGTTCAATTGCAGAAGCTTTAAATATTGAATTATTTTTAATATAATTTTCATACTCCTCAATTCCTTGACGTGCATCAAGCTCTTTGGCGTTTAAACGCATTGAGATTTGCATTAATTGAGCAAACTCCCGAAAGAGAGGATCAAAATCCGTATTATCACCAATCATTTTATAAACTTGCCCTGCTTTGGTAAATTGCTGCTTTATAGATAAAAACGATGCATAGTTTAATCCGGCAAGCGCAGAATAAGAGATATCACCGGTTGCAAGCCTTTCCATAATATCGGCACCTTTTTGGAAATCTTTGGATTGCATCCTATACATTCCCATTAGGTACTCGCCTCCTAACGCATATATTTTATTTTCTTTAAAAGTTTTCCATCCGTAGTAACTGATACTACCGATCAAAAAAGCTACTATTAACATTATAAATACTTTGGCATATTTGAAGAAAAGACGCTCAACTCTTTCTTCTTTTATGTCTTGTATAGCTTCATCTAAAATATCAACCATTTATCTATTCCCTTATAGTACCGCAAATAACTTTAGAGCAGTTTTTAGCATATTTGTAAAGAGTTTTTGCAATCAACTTTATTTATTGATATGCTGCCCTTAAATTTATAGATTTTTTTAGATAAACAAGTATACTGACCTCAGTTACAAAAGGGCTGGTTTTTTATAATGATGTATGAAATTTTTCTGCAGTTGGTTGATCTTGTTAAAACCTTTGGATATTTAGGTATATTCATTATGACATTTATCGAGAGTACTTTTGCTCCGATCCCAAGTGAAGTAACTCTTATACCTGCGGGTTTTTTAGTCTCGCAAGGTGAAATGAACTTTTTTATAGTATTGTTCGCAAGTATACTCGGAACCATCGGAGGATCTTTATTTAATTATTGGATTGCTTCTCACTTCGGAAGAAGGCTTTTACTTAAATTCGGCAAGTATTTTTTTATTAATGAAGATAAACTTAAGTCTATCGAATTCTTCTTTGAAAGGCATGGGGCTATTTCAACCTTCAGCGGTAGGCTCCTTCCCGGCATCAAGCACTTTATCTCCTTTCCGGCAGGTCTTGGTCGGATGAATTTAAGGGTTTTTACTATTTATACATTAGCAGGCGGCTTTATTTGGAATTCCACATTACTTACATTAGGTTATTTAATTGGTGAAAACAAAGCCTTACTGAAACAATATATTAAGCAGATAAATATTGTTATCATTATAACTTTAACTTTAATAGCTTTGCTCTACTATTTTAAAAATAAGAAAAAAACTTCTTAAGATAACTTATTCATGATATGTTGTTAGGTAGGTATTGTTTTAAATACATTAAGCAATATATTAAATTTAATATAACTATAACAGATACTAATTATGACACGAAAGAATGCATTTGGCATATACTGGATGATATTTCACGGTATTACCCTCACCTTAATGTTTGCTTTAGGTAAAACGCTTAATCAAAAAATGGATGTAATGCAAATGATATTTACCTATCATCTTATTGCATTATTAATTACTTTTTTTTACACATTTACCACAGGATTTGAAAAGATTAAGACCTCTAGAATCAAAATACATTTTTTGAGGGGTAGCCTTAATGTATGCGGGTACATAACCTACTTTTACGGTTTGAAATTTACTACACTTGATAGCGCAACCTCTATCACTTACTTAATTCCTATTTTTCTTTCATATCTAGGCACAATATTTTTTAATGAAAAACTTAATAGAGAAAGAATCATCACTCTCATACTCGGCTTAACCGGTGTTTTGGTTATATTAAGACCGGGAGCACCGACTTTTGAGATAACAAGTTTATGGGTGTTTGTCAGTGTTATATTATGGTCGGCATCCGACCTTTTAACTAAAAACCTTGGAAGAACGGAAAATGCACTTAGCCAAGTATTTTATAATACTCTTTTCGGCAGTCTTTTAAGCGTGCCGTTTGCTGCATACGGTTGGCAAAATGTAATTGTTATTGATGATTTTTTTATTATCACCTTAATAAGCTTACTTTCTTTAGCAGCTACCACAAGTATATTCAGATCATTTCAAAATGCGGAGTTTTCCATTGTTATGCCGTTTGACTATTTAAGACTCCCCTTAAGTACTGTGCTCGGCTATCTTATGTTCGGTGAGATAATGGAGATTAATACTATTATCGGCTCGACTATAATTGTCTTTGCAAGCCTATATCTTATTTATTCTGAACGTAAGAAACCCGTATATACTATAACTCATTAATATTACATTTATTTTATATAATTCATTATAATACTATTGCACAATTATTTAAATTTAAGTATGTTCTTAATAAAATATAGGATTTTATAATAAACTTTAATATATCACTTATAAATCTTGGTATTTTAACCATTTAATGCTTATTATAATTTTAATATTAGTGGATTTTCTACCATGGAGTATTTAGCAAGATACTTTGATATTGATAAAGCAATAATACTAATTTTCTTAGTATTCACTCTAATAATCGGCATAATTGCCGGCAGAAAAACAAAAGATACAAATGATTATGCAATCGCCAATAAGTCATACGGCTCTCCTATACTTTTCCTCACCCTAACCGTGAGTTTGATCGGAGGAGGTTCTACGATAGGTGAAGCAGCCCAATTTTATAATGACGGCTTGGTATATCTGATCGCTTCAATCGGCACCCCTGTTTCAATATTACTTACTGCTTTATATATAACCCCAAAATTTGATCGTAGGTTTAACGGCAGAATCTCGGTTGCTGATATGATTGAATATTTTTACGGTTACACTCCAAGCAGATTTGCCGGAGTAATAGGATATTTTGTATGTTTAGGAATCTTAAGCATTCAATGCACCGTAATGGGATACCTAACTTTTATTTTTTTAGAAATAAGTTATTCGGCAAGCGTTTGTTTATCGGTAGGATTATTAATATTATATTCAACTTTCGGAGGAATTCGAGCAATAACCATTACTAATATATTTCAATTTGCAATGTTAATTGTAATGGTACCGCTGATTGCAAGTATATCAGTGACGGAAGCGGGCGGTTTAAACAGTATATTTAGTAATTTTAAAACTAACTCTCACATGCAAATTTTAAACCATCCGAAATTTTTTGATTATTTAGCATTATTTTTATTTTGGTCATTACCCTTCTCTGCCTTTTTCCCTCCCCAAATCCAGCGATATTTAATGGTAAGAAACCACAAACAAGCAACCAGAATAACCTTTTTATATTTATTTTTAAAAATTGCGGTTATTTTTATAGTGTTAAGCATAGCTTTTTCTGCCGTAAAACTATTTCCCGATGTAGAGCCTAAAGCAATTATACCTAAAATAATTGATGATTTAATGCCTCCTATAATTCGAGGCATCGCAATAGCGGGCATGCTGTCAGTCACTATGTCTACAGCTGATTCCGCCCTCAATACGGCAGGTATATTAATTACTCATAATACATTACCTGCAAATTGGTTTTACACGGATAAAATTAAATTATCCTTTTTAAGAATATTTACATTTATAACCGGCATTATCGCTATGTTTATTGCTTTACAAAATAGCAATATTATTAGTGTATTAGTTTTAAGTGAAATATTATCATTTTCTGCGCTTGGCATCCCCTTACTTTTAGGTATGCTGGATTTAAAAGTAAGTAACAAATCTTTTTGGGCATGTAATGTTTTTGCCGGGTGTGCTTATTTTATTTCTTATTATTATAATATACGAGAGTTTGCTATCCCAATTATTACATGTATGTCCGGCATTAGCGGATTTATGTTAGCTCATCTTATTGAAAACCGAAAAATAGTATTTATTGAAAGAAGATATATACAGCGAAAATCCGGTAAATTAGTCCTTATAAATACAATAAAAAATTTTTATACTTTATTACCTAACTTTAAAACCGCTTCATCATATTTAAAAACTAATCTTGATAAGTTTAGTACTAATTATCTTATGTTCGGTATATTCTGCTGTATAAATTACACTGTGCCATATTTCATGTGGACTTATCAAAAGCCTGAAAACTATCTGCTTATGCTTTTAATGCGGTTAATTGCAGGCATTCTATGCACAGGGTTACTCGTAAAAGATTATTGGCCTGAAAAAATAAAAAAATACTTTTCTATTTATTGGTATATTACCGTGCTTTATTGTTTACCGTTTATGACAACCATTATGTTTATGCTGATGGAAGCCCATATTGAATGGCTTATAAATTTAACTTTAGCAATTATGCTACTTACTATGCTGGTCGATTGGATCAGCTTCATAGTAATATTAATAACCGGCACTATTCTAGGGTATTTATTTTATAGAATTGCAATCGGAGTTCCGGATATCCCTACGGATTTTGATACGATATACCTTTTAATTTATGTTTGTGTCTTTTCCAGTTTAATCGGTTTGTTATTTGTAAGAAAAAAAGAAGTTGTTAATGAAGGAAAACTTGAGGCAATGAGGTTATTCGGAACATCAATAGCCCATGAAGTTAAAGATCCGTTAAGCTCACTTAATATGTGTATCCAACATATTGAAATGATCTTAAAAAAGTTAGCTGATAGCTCAAAATTAGAGCAGCTCGAAATTGATAATTATCATTCACAGCTAGTGGAATTAATAGAAATCCTAAAAAATACAAGTATTCAAGGTATTAAAATTATTGATAGCCTTCTTACATCCCTAAAAAGCAGCGTGATCGCTGATGATAGAGGAGAATACCTGATTAGCGAATGTATAAAACAATCAATTACGGAATATCACCAAGGTAATTTAAATCCGAATCATATTCAAATACTTTTGTCCAAAAATATAAAGTTTTATGGTTCTATGCAATATATGAAGCATCTCTTTTTTAACTTATTCAGATATGCATACAAACATAATACCCGTTCTTTAAATATTGATATACGCACGGAAGGTAATATTTTATATTTTAAGGACAATGGGCGCGGGATACTAAAAGAAGATTTACCTTTCATATTTGATAGGTTCTATTCTGATTCGAAAAGCGGCAACGGCATTGGACTCGCATTTTGCAAAATAGTAATGGAAGATATCGGCGGATCAATCAAATGTAATTCCGAAGTAGGAAAATTCACTGAGTTTGCACTTCATTTTCCTATTATAAATAAAAAACTTTAACACTAATTATTATATATCATTTAACTTATCAACCATTAACTTTTTTATAAATTAAGCCTATAGTTGCAGGTTGAAATTAAAAGTGCTAAAAGCACATTCTCAATAAGTAACATCTAAAAAAATTAAATTTTTACTACATGGTTATATGGATACTTTTACTTTTATACTAGTAATATCAGCAGCAATGCTGCATGCTACCTGGAATTTTTTTACTAAAAAAACAAAAGGAGATAGGCTAACTATGCTTTGGCTCGGTCAATTAGCAGTAGGATTTATTACTCTCCCCCTCACTTATTATCTTTCTGATTTCGAGGGTATAACAAAAGAATTTATTTTATATATAATATTAACTGGGGTTATTCATTCATGTTATTTAACGCTTCTCGGATGGTCTTATAAAGTCGGGGAAGTATCAATAGTTTACCCGGTGTCACGCGGCACGGGAATTATAGGAACCTCTCTACTTGCAATAACACTTGGTATTGATAAAATTTCTTTTGTAGGGTTTATCGGGATTTTAGTCTTAATTTCAGGCATATTATCTATAGCGATAAGTAAATCCGTTACCCGTAATGAAGTTATATTTTCCGCAAGTATGGTCGGGATCTCTATTTCTTTATACTCAGTGGTTGATAAGCTTGCAGTTCAATTCATACCTTCGCTTTTCTACGGCTCAATTATGTTTATTTCTACTGCCTTAATTCTTTCGCCGTTTATTATAATAAAGCGCAAACCGCAACTGCTTAATACTTTGAAGAGATATAAACTACCAAGCTTTATTATTAATGTTTCAATGTTCAGTACATATAGCATTATCCTATTTGCCTTTCGCAATAGCCCGGCCTCATATGTGGTAGCTCTTAGAGAAGTATCGATAATTATCGCTACGCTCCTCGGCACCTTCTTTTTAAAAGAAGAGATTACCAAAAACAAGGTCTGCGGAATATCTTTAATTATGCTTGGAGCAGCGGTTATTAAGTTTGCTTAATATAAAAAATTTTTATCCTTTATATTTTTATGATCCCATGGTTATACATTTTTCATATCCATATATAGTTTTTCCTATATAAAGATCATATCAATTGCTTGGCTTAGGTTATTACAAAATACGGCTCTAATAAACGTGTTATTAGAGCCGTTCTATTAATGCATTTTTATTTTTTGGCTTTCAGGTTGGTTTGAAACCAAGTTGCAGAAATAATTTTTAGCTCCGGTTGCTATTATCATATCAAACATTTCAATTGCGGAAGATATGCATATATTAGTAAAATCATTACCGTAATTCACCAGCTGATAGGCTGTGTGATTAGCTGCGCCTAAAGCCGCAAGTGCTGTTCCTAAAGCAAAATTGAGTTTATATCCTTCAGGCTTATTATCGGCAAAAGCATAGCTTATTACATATTTTAGCGCACCCCCGAGTGCGGCTCCGTACAATAAGCCTTCGCAAGCTACAAGATGAAGATAATATTTCGGATAATGGGCTATTACTTCTTTGAAAGTAGAGTATAATATACTATTAATTTCAGTATTTTCAGGGGTTTTAGAGTTCTTCTCCGGTGCTACCTTCTCGGTTGCGGGTTTATCTTTGTTATCTTCATTTCCATAGATATAGTTAGAAGTTTTACCTATAAGCCCAAAGCATAGGGTTGGAATTCCGCCTACTAATATAGTATTAACCAATGGCTTAACACCTAACCAATCACTTAAAGAATTTCCTTCTACCGAATTAGTTATATTATTACTAAACCCTGCAAAAGACATGCAAATAGTTGCACTGACAAATGCAGTTTCAGCTATTGCTGCTGCATCTTTAGAAAGGATATTATTATTTACCGCAGATTTTAATATATAAGAAGCGCCTAAGTGTGCAGCACTGCTTAAAATGAATGGGCTAAGATAAGTTGATGCACATAAGCTATATGTCGCAGAGGCAACAATTGCAGTTGCGGTAATAAAATCAACTGAAGATAAAAAAGTTCTTAAGCGGGGATCAGTAGGCATAAAATTATTCTCCGTTATATAATTTCTAAGTTTTTCAATATAAGTATTTTTACTCCAAATTAGTAATTCCTCTAATGCTTTACGATTACTATAATAAATTTCTAATCTGGCGACGGCTTCGGGCAAAAATGCAGGTAAAGGTAAAGCAGCGGCAATACTTTTAGCCATTGCATATATAACCCCTTTTACCATGCTGTCTTTAATAGTGCTGTAGATGTTACTTAAATTAGGTTGAGCGATTCTTACCGCATGCATGGAAAGATGTAAAATTAATCCCTTAATGAAGCAACCGTAAGGGGTGGCGTATTCACTTGTAAATTGAGTTGAAAATATTGATAGGACGGAAGGAAGTATTAAGTTATTTGTACTTAGATAAATGCTGTTAGGATTAAATTTTTTCTCAATATCTCGGTTTAAAGGATTGCAAATTTTATCTAAGGTTTTATAAACAATCGGAGTGATTACACCTGAAGTAAAAGCTGCGGAAAATTTTAATGCGCTATTGGATGTTAAATAAAAAATCGGCTTTTTTACCGTTAAGGGCGCATAGCTTAATAAGTTTGAAGCACTTTTTAATAAAACATCGTTTTCAATAAGTGCGGCAAAGTATGGGGTAAGTTGTGATGAAAGGCAGATCGGGTAAATAATCGGCCAAATCGGGTCTAAAGCAATCATAGCTGATTTATGAAATTGTTCTCCTATGTAATCCTTGCTTTTTAAATAACTTAAGCTCATATGGAGAGTAAGTTTAAATGCTTGAGCGCCGAGCAGGGGGTAAGTAAGAGCAGGTATATAATAACAAGTGGTTACAAGAAAAGCTGTAGATATACCCAGATCAATATCCAGATCAATATTTGATTTTTGATTTGGGGTAAGATAAGTGGAGATACGTGTGAACATATGTAGTCAGTTATAATTAATTGCTGTAATAGTTTTCCAAGAGCTTTATAAGATCCATTTGTGATTATATCCAGAATTATTATTAAAAATAAGTAAAATAATATTGCATTCGGTTCTAATATCTGTTCTTTATGTGTATATAAGAAATAATTAAATATAGTAAGATTTATGTCGAAAATTTTAGAAAAAGACCAGGCTATAAACCAAAAAGCTATAAATGCCATTAGAAGTTTAATAGAATGCATAGGTGATGACCCCGGTCGATCGGAGCTTAAAAAATCTCCTTACAAAATATTAGAAGTTTTACAAAGCTATTTTGCCGGTTATGCCGTTAATTCTGATGAAATATTAGCTGAAACTATTGAAGAGGTTGAGGGGTATGATGATATTATTATGCTTAAAGATATAAATTTTACTTCTTACTGTGAGCATCATTTCCTGCCCTTTAGTGGTAAATGTCATATAGGTTATATTCCGAATAAAAAAATTGCTGGGATCGGCAAATTTGTAGAAGTGCTTGAGGCATTTGCAGGCAGGTTGCAAATCCAGGAAAGACTAACCGTATTAATTGCCGAAGCTATATATAAGAATTTGCAGCCCAAGGGTGTAGGGGTAGTAATAGAGGCAAAGCATAACTGTTTATCATTTAAGCACCAAAGTTGTAATAATGCAGTGATGAGAACCGGCAAGATGCTTGGAGCTTTTCATGAAGACTACAATATAAGGAATGAATTCTTGAGTGCTTTGAAGTAAAAAAATTCTAAATTATATTGAGGAAGATGAGCTTTCGGTATTTATTGCTTCGAACAGAAATAATGTTGCATGGATCAGCGGAGCGGCGAATGGTACGGCATATTCTACCGTAGGTAAATAAGAAGTATCCTCATTCGGGTAAGGCATAGAATCATCTTCTTCAGGCGTAGGTGCCGGAGTGGGTAGTGGAGTAGGGGAAGGTATCCGTTGTAACTGTTCTTCCGTCGTGTTAGTTAAAACTGAGGAAGATTCTGCAATCTCTTCTTCTAATGTTCTCTGAACTTCGGTAAGTTCTTTCCTCAAGAGCTCCAATTGTTCTTCGAGTGAGGAAATATGACTATCGGTTTCAATTAATTCTTCATTTAACTTTACGTATTTAGCTCTAGCTTCGGTTACTCCTTCATTAATCTCTTGAGCGGCTTGAACTAGCTCATATATTTCTTCATTTAATACACTGCCTTCATCAATTAAATTTCTATGGGTTCTTTGTTCATTTTCTATAATTTCATTAAATGCTTCAATGATTAATGCCGGATTTTCAAAATTTACATTACTTAATTGCTCAATATTTTGGTTTATAATATTAATTACATCTTCTAAAGCTTGAACTTTTTTAACTTCATTCAGCTCAATTATTTTGTTTATTATTTTAACTAAAACGTTTTGCTTTAAACTATTATCTTCATCTACGATTTCAGCAAATTCTGCTAATGTTTCCCTATATATTTCTAATTTTTCTCGGTCATTTTCTATTAAATCATCCAGCTCTTCTAAGGATTCTATATCTCCTACCAATATGTTTTGTATTATACTTGTAAGAGAATCTATTTGAATTTGTAATTCATTATAGGCTACAAGATGGTTCTCTAATTCTAATTTTACGAGATTCAACCTTGCTAAGAAGATTTCTGTTTCTTTTATTGCTTTAAAATTATTATTTTTTAAAGCTTCTTTGGTTTTAGTGTTGTCTTTGATATTTTCTTGAGCAGCCTCTTCATCACTAATCACTTGCTTAACTATTTTTATTAATTTATTAATCTTCTCTTTCTTTTTATATAATGATTTAAGTTCATCTTCCTCCGCAGCTATTTTTTTAGCATTTGCTTCTTTTCTTCTTTTTTCATCTTCTATCTGTTTAGCTTTTTTCTTTTCTTTTTTTTCTCTCTCTTTTTCTTCTATTGCTTTTTGTTTTAATTCTTCATCTAATTTTTTTAGACTTTCTTTTTCCTGCTCTACTTCTTTAGCTTTTTTTCTCGCTTCCTTCTGCTTTTTTACGTTTGCTTCTATTTCTGCTTTTGTTGCTTCTTCCACTGCCCTTCTTTTTTCTTCTTCAGCTTTTTTTTCTGCCTCTATTGCTTTTTCTTTAGCTTTTAGCTTTTCTTGTTTTTCTTTCTCTTCTTTCTTTACCTCATTCGTCACAACTTCAGTATCTACTTCTTCCAAATCATCTTCCAAATCGCCGAGAGGGCTAATGGTAGGAGGGGTGTCATTGTTAAGTTCTACTTCCTCTTCCTCTTCCTCTTCCTCTTCCTCTTCCTCTTCCTCTTCCTCTTCCTCTTCTGCCAATTTAATGGTGATTTCTTTTTTAGGGATGATTTTTATTTTACCGCTGTCTCCGTCTTTCGGATTATCTTTATAATCCGAGTTACCGGATGTAAAGTAAGGATCTTTATCTAATAATTTAACGGTTAGTAGGATAAGCATATGCAAAGTTGAACATGCTAAATTATACCTTGTAACATCCGGCAAGTTAAACCGATCCGAAAACGACGGTTTTAAATAATCAAGCGCATGAGGCATGTTATTTTGAGTAGTCGTATCGTTCACGGTTTTCAAATAAGGTTTTAAATTTACGGAAGTATTTGAAAACAACGGAGTAGTTAAAGTGTACTTGAAAAAGAGATCAGTTCCATTGTGTTTTTTGTCTTTATCATAATTAGAGCGCTCAAAAATTCTATGAATATTCGGCAACTTAATATTATCTTCTGAGCCCTGTGCAAGGTTGCAAGGTTGCGGTGGAGCTAAAGGTATTATAATATTATCATTTAGTACTAAATGTTTAAATGTACTCGGAATAGGTGATTTTGCTTTATCTTGGCTCTCATGTTGTTCATATTGTTTATCTTTTGCAGAGTGCTGAGTTGCTAATGTAGAGGTCTGCTCTTCTTCATCAGCAGTTGAGTGATTATAATTTTCTGTTTCCTCTAATGCTTCTTGAGCTTCATCATCAAAAGAAGCTTCATCGGAAGCTTTAAATTTTTCATTATTATTTGAGTTATATCTCGGTTTATCACCCCCCCTATTGTTTTCGGGTATAGAGAAGTGGTGTATACCTTTCAACTCAATAGCCGGGATTCCATTAAAGATAAAGGCTTTATCAGGATTCTTAGGGGCTATTTTTTGAAATATCTTATAAGGATCATAGTTTTGCTTATGGTTAAGAGGATAATAAGCGGTTTCTGTTATTCTATTTAAATCTAAGTTAAAATATTGTGGAGTATAAACTACATTCTTATTAATCTCATCAAGCGTAATTTTTATGCCTGAATGCATAAAATCAAGCTCTACCTGATTAAGTGAGGGGGCTTCATATATTGAAGAAGAAAAAAAATGTTTTTTTTGAGTCGGTAGTATGTAAGCAGTAGCGAGTAATGCAGCATATTGCATATTCCGTCTTCTCCGACGGTGGCCAAGTGCACGAGAAAGATCAATATCCGATATAGGTTTCATGTTACTAGCCCTTGCCGACAATTTTAAACTTCACCTTAGTCAATTAAACAATTATTGAATGAATGATGAATTTAAAATTTAATCAGTTATTAAAAATACCATAGAACATAAACCTAGTGCTTGGTAAGTAAAAAAAGTTAATAATCACGAGGTGAATGCAAAGGCATTTTACTACATATATGGGTGATTTTCTAGATATTGTTGCGATAAAATGATGTAAAACTTAATAAAAAGCAAGATTTATTACTAGTTTGTTACAGAGATAAGTATGAAAGTTATATATTTAGGGTTAAGCAAGCTTAATACGGCCGTTTTCCTGCTTGGAATCTATCGCGCTCGGAAGGCATATAATTACACTTTTATTGGTTTCCATTTGAATCTTGGAAAGTGTGTAGAAATTGCTTTCAATGCTAAGATTAAATTCTTTTTTAAAATTAATTACTACTACTCTTTGTCTTGTATTTTTCATAAGTGTATAGTTTTATATTATTTACAAATAAAGTATGTAGTATCAATAGTTAACAAATGGTTAATAAAACAAGGTATAGATAAATTATTTTTACTCAGTTAGAGAATGAGCATATAAAAGAATTTCCTTAGCTATTGGAAGGGCACTTTGTGAGCCCCATGAGCCGTGCTCTACAATAACGGAAATTGCATATCTGGGATCTTCAAATGGAGCGAACCCTAAAAATAAACCATGGTCGGTATGGTGCTTCTTAGTAGTTTTTCTTGCGGAAATTACTTGAGCAGTTCCTGTTTTTCCGCATATTTGGAAATCAGGGTTGGATATCCTGTGCCTATAACCGTTCCCTCTGTTATCATTAAATACCATAAACATCCCTTTTCTGATGGTATCTAAGTTATGCGGAGAAAATTTTAGATTTGTCGGTTGGCCGGATTTTTGTAAAATAGTGGGAGATATATTTTTACCTGAAGCAATCCTTGCCGCCATTAATGCAAGTTGAATAGGGGTGGTTAATACAAACCCTTGACCTATTGAAGCATTTACCGTGTCGCCTATAGTCCATTTTTGACTGAATTTAAGAAATTTCCAATTGGGTTCCGGTATGTTACCCCTACTTTCGTAGGGAAGCTCAATATTGGTTTTGTCACCGAACCCTAACCCAAACGCTGTTTTTACAATATTTTTGATCCCCATTTTTTCCGCAACGACATAAAAATAGACGTTACAGGATTGCGCAATTGCCAGCCTAACATCAACATCACCATGGCCTGTTTCACGGTTACAATGAAATATTCTATTACCTACTTTATGCTTACCATTGCAAAATACCTTGAAATCAGGGGATATTCCATGTTCTAAAGCTGCAAGCGCGGTTACGATTTTGAAAGTGGAGCCGGGCGGATATAGAGCGGTAATTGCTTTATTTATAAGCGGAGTTTGCGGGTCATTGGCTATACTGTTCCATTCTGCTGTGGAAATCCCGCCGACAAAGCTATTAGGATCATAAGCCGGACTTGAATATAAGCAAAGCACCTCACCGGTTTTAATATCAATTAAGATTATCGAGCCGGTTTTATCGGATAATATTTCTGCTGCGTATTTCTGAATATTAATATCAATGGCAAGTTTAACCGATTCTCCTTCCATGGAAGGAGAATTCGAGATTTCTCTAACATGATTACCTAGGGCATCAACTTCGGCTTTTTTAATTCCCGGGTGCCCTCTAAGCCGTGCATCTAATATCTTTTCAACTCCGTTTTTGCCGACTAAAAAATCATTAAAGTTCGGAATAGATATTTTTTCCAGTTCCTTTTTGCTGGGGCTAGCGATATACCCTGTGATATGAGCGGTAATATTATGAAAATTATAATATCTCCTTTGCCCTTGATCAATAAGAATGCCGGGTAAATTAAAGCTATTGATTTCAAGTTTAGTTACATCCTCCCAGCTAAGCCTATCGCTTACCATGAAGGGCGAACTTCTTAAAAGTTTTTTAAGTCTTAATTTTATATCATTATCACTGATTTCAATTTTATTAGTAATAATTGTGTTAACTTCGGCAAGCATTTCCTTTATTTGGGTTATATCTCGGGTGGTAAAGGATAGCCTATAGCTAAGCATATTAGTTGCAAGATCAACGCCGTTTCTATCTCTGATTGTTCCTCTCAGGGGCGGAATAACTGATATCTTGATCCTGTTTTTATCAGACAAGGTTTTATATTTTATTGCGTCTATGATTTGCAGATAATAATAACGACAAAATAAGAAAGAAAATAAAGCGGTTTTTATTGAGCCGAGTATAATAGCTCTTCTGGTGAAAACCTGATTTTTTTGAAAATTATCGCGCATTATATTTTCGTCTGAAATAAAACATTTTAGTTAGGGCAAAATGTGCCGGTGGGTAAAAAGTAATGGTTAAGCAAAGTTCCAATAATAATCTGACGCTAAACAAGGATGTTTTATAAAATATACTTAATATAATAATTTTTAATGCGTATACTATAAAAATTAACACGGTAAAAGCTGCCCAGGTTATTCCAAATTTTTGTTCTTCTAAAGCCTTCATATTTTTACTCATTAAAAAACTTAAGATAATAAGCTGCAATGAAGTAAGGCCGATTAGACTGCTTTCCAGGTAATCATTAAGTAACCCGCAAAATATTAAAAATATCTTGGATAGCTTTTCTCCTTCGCTGAGCTCAAAGAAAAAAACTATAAGAAATAATAAATTAGGGTAAAGAATATCAAGTGTGTAATGCATAGGTATATGATTGAGTACTACAACGAGCATAATCAAAAAGTAGATAAATATTTTTTTTAAAAGATGTGAAATCATAGGAGATAAAAAATGTTTGTTGTGATATATATAAGATAGCAAAGAAAATTTAAAGTATAAACCTTGTGAAATTCAAAAAGCAACTTATATATACTTAATATAAAGCAATAAAAAAAGTAAGCTATGACTTCTATTGATATTTATCCGGTTTTACCTTTAAGAGATTTAGTAATGTTTCCTAATATGATAGTTCCTCTATTCGTCGGGAGAGAAAAATCTGTTAAAGCCCTTGAAGAAGCCTCTGTACTTAATAAGAATAAAATCTTGTTACTGGCGCAAAAAGATGCAAATAGGGACGACCCGAAAACTTCCGACCTTTATAAAGTAGGAGTTATTGCTAACGTTTTGCAGGTTCTTAAGCTGCAAGACTCGACAGTTAAAATATTAGTCGAAGGAGTAAAGCGGGTTAAGGTAATTAAGTTTCTAGGCGATGATAATATTATCCGAGCTCATGTGAAAGACATGAATGATAGGCCTCTAAGTAATGAAAACAAAGAGGTAAGCGTTCTTCAGCGTTCAATTACCGATCAGTTTGAAAGTTATACTAAGTTAAATCGTAGAACAAACCCTGAGGTTGCAGCGAGCTTAAGCCAAATTCAGGACATCCATAAATTTTGTGATGCAATCAGTGCACATTTAATAATTAAAGCAGATAAGAAACAAGAAATACTCGAGCTCACGGATGTTTCAGCTAAGCTTGAGAAGTTACTGTTAATTTTAGATTCCGAGATAGAACTCCTTAATACCGAAACCAGGATTAGGAGCAGGGTGAGAACTCAGATAGAAAAAAATCAGAAAGATTACTACCTTAACGAACAGCTGAAAGCTATTCATAAAGAGTTAGGTGAAGAAGATTTTAAAGAAGAGATCGGTATTCTTACCGAAAAACTTAAGAAGCTGAAGTTGAGTAAAGAAGCTAAAGAAAGAGTCGATTCAGAGCTTAGAAAGCTTAAAACCATGAATCCGATGTCTTCGGAGACTACGGTGATCAGAAATTATCTGGAGTGGATTATTGATCTTCCATGGGGCAAATACTCTCCTATCAAAAAAGATTTAAAAAATGCTGAAAAAGTTCTTGAAGATGAGCATTACGGCTTAGAAAAAATAAAAGAAAGAATCTTGGAATATTTAGCGGTTAACCTAAGAACAAATGATCTGAAAAGCCCGATTGTTTGCTTAGTGGGTCCTCCAGGTGTAGGTAAAACCTCACTTGCTAAGTCGATAGCTAATGCGACAGGAAGAAATTTTGTGAAAATTTCCTTAGGCGGCCTTAGAGATGAAGCCGAAATAAAAGGGCATAGAAGAACTTATATAGGAGCAATGCCGGGTAAAATTATTCAAGCTATGAAAAAAGCTAAAACCAATAATCCGTTAATACTTCTTGATGAGATTGATAAGTTGGGCTTTGATCACCGCGGCGACCCATCTTCAGCTTTACTTGAGGTGCTGGATCCTGAACAAAACCACTTATTTAACGATCATTATATCGAGCTTGATTATGATCTCTCAAAGGTGATGTTTGTAGCCACTGCCAATAGCACGGATATTCCTCGTCCGCTTATGGATAGGATGGAAGTGATTAGATTATCAGGATACACTGAAGATGAGAAAGTTCAAATTGCTAAAAATTATTTAATTCCTAAGCAGTATAAAGCTCACGGGATCAAACCGGGAGAAGTTGAAATTCCTGAAGAAGTTATAAGAGAGGTTATTTATTCTTATACTCGCGAGGCAGGGGTTAGAAGCTTGGATAGGGAGATTGCTAAAATTTCTCGTAAAGCGATAAGAGAAATAATGCTCAAAAAAATTGATACTATAAAAATTACTTTAGAAAATATAAATAATTTTCTCGGTGTCAAAAAATTCTTAGGTAACGAGCTTGAGAAAGAAGATATGGTTGGTGTAACTACCGGCCTGGCTTATACCGAAGTAGGTGGAGATATACTTTCCATAGAAGCGGTATTGATGTATGGTAAGGGTGATATTAAGATCACCGGTAAATTGGGTGATGTTATGAAAGAGTCGGCGCAAGCCGCGCTTAGCTATGTAAGATCAAGAGCTGTTGAGCTTGGTATAAACCCGGGCTTATTTAAGCGCAGGGATATTCATATACACGTTCCTGAAGGGGCAACTCCTAAAGACGGACCTTCGGCAGGTATTGCGCTTTATACCTCTCTTGTTTCAGCGCTAACCGGTATTCCGGTTAGAAAAACAGTGGCGATGACCGGAGAAATAACCTTAAGAGGTAGGGTGCTCGCAATCGGAGGGCTAAAAGAAAAATTACTTGCAGCTTTAAGGGCGGGAGTTAAGACTGTTATGATTCCGAAAGAAAATACTAAGGATCTTGAGGAAATCCCAGCGAATGTTAAAGATAATTTAGAAATCATTCCGGTAGAAAATGCAGATGAGGTTTTAAAAATTGCTTTAACTAAAATTCCTGAGCCCATTGAATGGGATGAGGATGTAGAAAGATCGGAGGAATATGGTAAACGCCTTAATGCGCAAACTTTCGCTCACTAAATGAGTAGATTTAGGTTATTACCTGTTTCAGGAAATGCAAAAATAAGGGTGGGGATTTTAGGAGGAACTTTTAATCCCGCACATGAAGGGCATAGGTATATAAGCTTAGAAGCAATTAAGCATTTAAATTTAGATTATGTGGTTTGGTTGGTTTCTCCTCAAAACCCTTTAAAAAGTGAAGACGTTAAGGGTTCATTAAATACCAGAGTTGAAATAGCTGAAAATACAAAGCATTCAAATAAAATTATAGTCAGTGATATTGAGAAATATTTTAAAAATAACTTTACGGCAAATTCAATTAACAGAATAAAAAAGATGCACAGGAACGTAGAGTTTGTTTGGCTGATGGGTGCGGATAATATGATGCAAATTCATAAATGGTATCAGTGGAAGCAAATATTTAGGCAATCTTATGTAGCGGTTTTTGACCGTTTCAGTTTTGGGATTAAGGTTAATAAGTCAAAAGCTGCTAATATTTTTCCATCGCATAAAATGCTTAATTATGGTAATGTTACTAACTTTAAAAATAAAAATTGGTGTTTTTTTAAAATTCGGCAAAATCCGATTTCATCTACCCAAATAAGGAGCAAGTTAAAATATGAAAAATCAAAATAAAATCAGAGAATTAGGAAATAAAGAGAGAGCAATAGATATAAAAGATTTAGTGCTAAGTTGTTTAGATAGAGATAAAGCGGAAGACGTCACTTTAATTGATTTAGAAGGTAAAGCGGATTTCGCACACTTTATGGTAGTTGCAAGCGGACGCTCGACCAGGCATGTTAACTCATTAGCTGAAAAAATACTGGCGGACATAAAGAACGAAGGTTTCGGAGGAGTAGGTGTCGAGGGGATGAAAGAAGGTAATTGGGTTTTAATTGATGCATTAGATGTAGTAATTCATATATTTATCCCTGAGGTGAGGGAAAATTATAACATAGAAAAAATGTGGAATTTTACCTTACCGGTAGAAAGAACCGAAGCCTAATCATATTGTATTGAATAGAAAGCTTTTAGCTTAAGTTGTTTAGATATAATAAATAAGGCTTTAAAAGCTAATTTATTAATAGCTTAATATTGTATCGTTATATATCTGTTTTAATGTATAAATTATTCTATTTTATATAAATTTATCTTGTCAAATTTTATAGCTTTGCTATTGAATCGTAGTTTGAAAACGCCGGTAGTGTTAAATGCTTATGCATAAAAAGATTAAGCTTAATAAAACCCGCCATAATTTATGAAAATTATTACCAATGACCCAAATTAAATATGGTACTAAATTACTGTTAGTATTTTTTTTCCTGTTGATAGTTGCTAATGAAGCTTTAGCTTTTAATAGCTTGGAAGAATTTGAGTCTTATCAGGATAACGGGACGTTTGCATGCCTTCGCTTAAATAAAATATCAGGCCATGATGAAACCCAAGTTTTATTCGACAGCTTTCAAAAATCCAAAAAAGAAAAAGGAGAAGAGCATACTAGGGTACATACGCCCTTAAATGCTTCTATGTTTTCTTATGTTACAAATTTTGCCAGACAAGCAGTAGGGGCCATAGACTCGGTGATCGGCGCTATTCCTATGATGCATCGTTTTACTTTGGGCAATATATGTACTAATGCCTATATTGTAAGGCCTCATGAATATATAAATAGAATGAATGGGTGGATAGACTCTAAAATGCAGCCGAGCGGGGGTTACAGGAATCAGCATCCGCTTGCTTTAACTGCAACTGATATACCTTTTTACTATTCATGTGATCCTGAATGGGATCCTCTTCATAATTCCAAAATATACCGTAGTGAAGCGGAACGGCATTTTAGAGGTAAAGTATGGGGATATATGGGGGCTGCTTCTCCGTTTTGTGCGGGTATTGCTAAAAATTATGCGCTTAAAGAAATGGTAGGGCAGGTTAGAATTGAATATGCTGATTCGTATTCTCCAAGGAACGGTAATTCTTCTTTAAGTGCAAGAGAAGGAAAGTTTTTAAAAGCTGGGGAATCGGTAGAGTTAAGATCAGTAATATTTCATGCTTACAATTATTTTAATACTTCGCTTGGGAAGATGCAATTATGTGTTGCGACTCCGGAGACGGTAATTCCGATTAAAGTCGGATGCGCCTCAATTGCACCACCCGTAGAGAGAGCTGTGGAACCGCCGTTTTTAGAGCAAATTAAAAGTACAAGATGCTACCACTTAATTAGCGGTAGAGAAGATTTACAGTCTTTAGGAAAGGCTTTGCCTATTACTGATCAGCGTTCTCGAAACGGGTTAGCTATGAAATTATTTCTTGAGAGTGAATTTCATGTTACGAGCACGGTAGTAGGATGTGTAAAAGATATGATACTAAAAGTATTCTTAGGCGCTAATCAAAGTAATAAAAGAGGTCTGCTTACTATTTTGCATGAAAACTTTAGAGGGTTGGTGTTTGCGGTCTTGGTGCTATATGTTTCATTAGTCGGAATTAAAATAATGAGCTCAATCCAAGTACCGAACCAAGGTGAATTCTTAATGTACATAATAAAATTTACATTGGTACTTGTTTTTACCGGCTCCGGCACTTGGTATTATTATCAACAAGGTGAGGCTAAAGGGCTTTTTCCGGCCATAGTTTCCGGAACGGAAGAATTATCTTTAATATTTTTTAAAGTACAGGTTGATAAAGATCCGGTTGGGTTGTGTAATTATTGGTTTGAAGGAAAAGAGCTTTTAGGGCAAAGAGATATTAGTGTTTCTTCATTTGCAGGTAAGATTGAACCTACTGCTGGGTCACATCGTGTAAAGTTAACCTTTTGGGACTTTGTTGATTGTAAGCTTGCTAATTATTTAAATTTTGGTTCCTGTCATTATTCTATGAGTGGAATGATTAGTATGTGGATCGGTGCTGCTGCGCTATTTGTCAGCGGAGATGGGTTTTTGCTGACGATTATCTCTGTTCTATATGTTTTTTTGCTTTTATTAATAATTTTTAGGTTTACTTCAGTATTCATTCATTCGTTATTTATAGTAGCGGTACTGATATTGATATCTCCTATAATGCTTTGTTTCTCTTTATTTAACCCTACTAAAAATATTTTTCAATCCTGGTTTAGAATGATTATAGGTTATATTATTGCTCCTGCAGTATTATTCATATTACTTTCTTTTATGCTAACCGTGCTCGATTCGATTTATTTCGGGGAACTTACTACTAAGAGTGCTGAGATCAAAGAGCATAATATTCCTATAACTCAAGCATGTAAAGATATCGATTCAATATTTTGCACAACAATCGGTATGGTTGCAAAAGACCCATGCTCAGCAAATATCGGAGTTTTTGCAGAGAATTATATTGAGCCTGTTGATCTTGGTGCTTTAGGTGAATTTAAGCGCTTAAAGCCTTTGGCTATTAAATCATACTTCCATCCTGCATTAAAATTATTATTATTCGTAACTATCTTTTATTTTTTCATCGGGGGGGCAATTCAGCTTATTGTAGTCCTAACCGGTGTTTACGGTGTAGCAGATACGAGTAGGGGGTCAATTAATATTCTTAGCCCCGTCAGAAGCTTAGTAGGAATGGCAGCCGGCAATGCTTCACATATGCTTGGAATGAGTGTAGGAAAGATTGTCGGAGGTGGAGATCAGAATGATAATAAAGTGCCGAGAAGATAAGATCTAAAGATATAAGAAGTTTAACTAATTTACGGATTTTAGTAATAAAATTGTAGCAACCTTATGATATAATGAAGAATATAGTTATATTAACAAAGGTTTGGAATAAATGAAAAGCTTGGATTCTTTTATTGAGAAGAAATTTAATCAACAGGATATTATAAAGCCTGCATCTAAAGTTGGAGTGCCTATTGATAAAGATGGAAATTGTACGGCGCTTTCTATTTTATATGCTGCTCATGAAATAAAGCATGTGGGGAGGGAAGATAAGGACTTTGTAGCTAAGTTAAATCGGAATATAGTTTCCCCAAATGACAATTTCTTTAAGCGGGTTATGCTATATCAAACACATTTTGGTTATTTCAAACCCACTCCTAACCTTGGAAAAATTAAAGTTGCAACGAAACTATGGAAAGAAACCCCATTTAGAAATTTAATCCCGTATTATTTTGAAAAAAATAAATTTTTGCGGTTAGATTTATATAATAAAACAGGTGATTGCCATGTTATTGTTGTGCAGGTATTAAAGGGTGCTGATGGGGAATGTAAGTATAAATTGTTTGATCCGAATGTAGGAGAATCAAAAGAACTTACGGATATTGAATTAAAACAGGGGTTAAATTATTTATTAAAAGATTTTTACCGTAGGCAATACAACTTTGTAGAGATTAGAGATGGAGAGCAGATGATCATGATTAATAAACTCCTTACAAATAAAGGAAAGTATTTAGATGAAAAAAAACTGTTGCACCTTGCTCGGAATGCTGAGCAGTTTGAATACTTATGGGGCTTAGGCGCTAATGAAGTGAACTATGTATCGGATCTTGGTAATAAAAAAACAAGCTTACACTATGCTTTAGAATTTAATCACAATAAAACTTTTGAATTATTAATGGAAAAAGGTGCAGAAGTTGATGTGGTGGATTGGTGTGGTAATTCTTGTTTATACTTGGCGGCAGAGCAGGGAAATAAATATTGTTTGGAATTACTTATTGAAAGAGGGGCAAATACTGAGATAAAAAATGAACAAGGTAAAACAGCTCTTGATATTGCTCAAGAGAAAGGAAATAAAGCAATTATAGAAATTCTAACTCGAGTTAAATTATTTAAAGTTATTAAGGAAGAAGATAGAGATGGCATTAGCGAAGCCTTAGAACAAGGGGCTAAGATAATTATATCAAGTAGAAAAGGTTGGGAAGCTTTATTTAATACTGTAAAGTTAAACGGGATAAGTGATGCAATGGAATTATTTGAAAATAGTCTGGGATTTTCACTTACTTCTCCGCTTATGTTTATAACATATACTGCATTACCTATTGCAACTTTTTATATCCCTGTTGAGGGATTAATATTAATATCCTTACAAGCCTTTTGTTTAAGTTGGTTATTGCAGGACTATGCACCTGCAAGCATTAAAAGTTCCATATTTGATTCACCAAGTAAGCTAAGAAGCTTTACTGATATAGTAAAAGATAGTCGGGAAGAAAGTAAACAATGCATTAACCTAAGCTGAGCACTATAAAAGTAAAAGAGCAGCCTTAAACAATTAAAGCTGCTCTTTTTAATGGAAATTATTATGAACCGGTTTTTAGTTTATTTTAAAAAACTTAGGCCTTTAAATTTATCGTTAAATTTAGCTACTTCACTTGCCTTAGCATTTATGTAGTTAGCTTCTCTTGTCCAAGCCGGGTGAGTTTTTTTATCAACATCAAGCTTAAGTACATTGTTATGGTAAGTAGAACGGGTTTCATACACTTCACCATCAGTCATTTCTACTTTAATAATTCTATAATTAGGATGTAAAGTCGGTTTGTTTTCACCCTTGTTCGGAGTGGTTGAAGATTTCGCGTCAGATTTCTTAATTGCCATATTACTAGTCGATACAAATTTATTTACTAAAAAATTATAAAGTAAAAAATCAAGGCAAACAAGTAATATTTTCACCCAAACAAATAAATAGTTTGACTTTATTTTCGGCTTGGGTCTAATAAATATATTAATAAAAATACAATGAAAGTTATGGCCGGAAGTCTAAATAAAGTTATTTTAATCGGAAACGTCGGGAAAGATCCCGAAGTAAGAACTACGCAAGACGGCAGGGAAATAGTAAGCTTTAGCTTAGCCACTTCTGAAAGCTGGCGTGATAAATCCTCAGGAGAAAGAAAGGAGAAAACCGAATGGCATAGAGTGGTTATCTTTGCTCCACCCCTGGTTAATATCATAAAAAATTATGTGCATAAGGGTTCTAAGGTTTATCTAGAAGGTGCGTTGCAGACTAGAAAATGGACTGACCAAAGTGGTCAGGAGAAATTTGCTACCGAAATTGTCCTGCAAAATTTTAATAGCGTAGTTGTATTGCTTGATAGCCGTAGCCAAAGCGGGGGTTCAGGCTCCGATTATGATCATAATGATTTTGAATCTCATTCCAAATCACCTGCCGGTATAGCGCACAAACAGGGCTCTTCACATGATGCAGGCGAAATTTTGGATGATGATATTCCGTTTTAATTTCAGCAACTAATTTATTAGTTTTACTTAAGGATTTTCTATGGAAAAAAATAGTACATTCCGTTATGGGGTTGGCATAATGCTGATTAACAATGAAAATAAAGTTTTTGTCGGCCAAAGAGTAAAGGAAAGCAGTGAAGCTTGGCAAATGCCTCAAGGCGGTATTGATGAAGGAGAAAATCCCGATCAGGCTTTGATGAGAGAGGTGCTTGAGGAAATAGGGACTGATAATATAGAGATTATAGCCGGTTCAAGCGATTGGTATCAATATAATATTCCTGAGCAATTTATCCCCCTCTGGTGGGGCGGAAAATATATCGGTCAAAAGCAAAAATGGTATTTAGCTAAATTTTTGGGTAATGACAGCGAAATAAATATTAATACCGAAATACCTGAATTCATAAACTGGAAATGGGTAGATGTTGAAGAGCTCCCCGAGCTGATTGTTTCGTTTAAAAAGAAACTTTATCAAGATTTAGTCGAGGAATTCAAGCCGATTATAGATAAGCTTTCAGGCAGCTAACGCTATTTTTACGGCAATTTCATAAAAATAGCTGTTATCAAGCCGATGATGGTGATGAAAAAGGTATCATCCATTTTAGCATATTAAGTTGGGAGCCGGTAATTTCCGCTTTTAAGTTTTGCTCTACTTGTAAAATTTTTGAATCAAGTTTTCCTTCGGAGTTCTTTAATGCTCTCTCTAACCTGTCAATTTTATTATTAACTGTAAGTTCCATAAGAGAGATTTGTTCCCAAGTAGCTAACTTGGAAATGTTATATTCTCTACTTTCGAGTAAGGATTTTACAATAACTTCAGCCTGAGATTCATAAAATCCACCGCCTTTTAATTCCTTAATATATTTATAAGTGTCAAAAGCCTGGAGATAGTGGTCACTCATTTGTTTTTTCCGTTTCTGGCATTTAATTAATTACTATTCTGAAAATAATTAATTTCTCAAGCTTGGATGAATCAATTGAGAATATAATATTTTTAAGTTGCATTATTTGAAAAAATAATAACTATTAGGTAATCCGGTTTTTAAGTTATGTGCTATAGAGCACTTTAGTTCATATGAGGAGCAATATGAAAAGTAAATGTATTTCATTTCTTAACTTTTTTTCACCAGTAATATGCATGGTTATTCTTTTAAGTAATGCGGCGGAAGCAAGGTGGGCGACTTATGACGATGCGTCAATTGAGATTAATAAATATAATGTAATTGAAACTGTTAATAAAGACGGCACGAACGAAAGCATAATTGAAGAAGAGAAAACTATACTAAAAGAACATGGACGCGATTATGCCGCAAATTATGTGATTAAATATAATGGTGATAGCTCTAAGGTTACCATATTAGAAGCAAAAACGATTTATCAGGGGAAAGAGTATAAAGTAGATCAGGATATGATCGAAGATAAGCCTCTGGCAAGTTCACATCAGGGATTTGATCAACAAAGACAAATTCTAATAGCTTATCCGAAAGCTGAAATCGGAGCAAAAATTTATATAAAATATAAAATCAGTGAAAATAAAGTGCCTTTAGCTAATACTTACTTCAGTAGAGCTATCTTCGGTTTGCAAGGGTATGAAAAAGAATCTAATATAGAAATTAGGTCTGAACTTCCTTTGAAGTATTATGCTAATGACCCGAATAAAGCTTTAAAAATTACTCAGCTTAAAGAAAACAATCTCTCGGTAATTAAAATAAAGTTAATAAAACCGTTATATACTGAAACTATCGGTGAACCTACTGAGAACACTATAATAAATAATAAGTATATCACTTCTGTATCAATTTCGAGTTTAGATACCTGGGAGGAAGTCGGAACCCGCTTCGGAAAAGATTATTCCAGAGTAATTACCCGGCCTTTACCTAAAGCTTTTGAAGAGATCGTAAGTGAAGTAAAAAAAAGTAATTTAACTGAAAAAGAGCAGATTGAAAGAGTGATTTCCTTACTGAATGATAAGGTGAGATATATGGGAGATTGGCGTACGGTAAATGGGCGTATGATACCTAGAGACTTAGATAAAGTAGCAACAAGCCAGTTAGGAGATTGTAAGGATTTCTCGGCAAGCACTGCCGCAATTCTGAATAAACTGGGTTTTAAAGCAAGGGTAACATTAGTTATGAGAGGGATTATGCGGCAATCATATGATGAGCCGTTACCTAATATTTATAGTTTTAACCATGCAATGCTTAAAGTGATCGGGAAGAGCAGGGAAGTATACTGGATTGACCCAACCAACTTTCAAAGTATGGCTGACGGAATATTCCCTGATATTGCAGGTAAGAAAGTTCTGGTTCTGGATACGAAAGAACCAAGTTATGAAACTATACCTGAAATTGATCCTAACCATTCGCAGATGATTAAAAATAATATAATGGAGCTTAAAAGCGATGGTGCTATATTTGATACTGGAAGTTTGACCATTAAAGGTGAAGAGCGTTTGCAGTTTAGCGGGATGGGTTTATACTTTTCGAAAAAAGCAATAGAGGACTTTTTATTTAGAGCGATTAGTAAAAACCATTTAACCGATGAAGAAAAGAAAAGCATAGAAGTTCCCGATCTAACCAAAAGAGAGGTAAGGGATATAACTGTTAAATATAGCTATGAACATAAAAACAGTACTTTTAAAACTAATCTAGGTCAGGCTTTGACACTCTCTTCGGAATGGCTTAGGAGCTTTACCAATGTAGCTCATGATCAGATCGGAGATATAATGGTCGGGCCGCCGATAACTTTAAAACGTTCTACTGTGTTAAAAGATATGAAAGTAAAAAATATACAAAGCTTAAATTATGAAATAAAGAGCCCTTGGTTATATTTTAAAAGAGAATGTAAAAATAAAGGCAAAGATATTGAGATCTTTGATACGGTTAAAATACTAAAAACCTTTATTACCGGTGAGCAGTTAAATTCTGAAGAATATAAGAATTTAAAGCAAGGTATAGAAAGAAATATACAAAAAGCAGCGCTGATATTTACGGAATGATTATAAAAGTAAATAGTGCAAGCTTGTTATCAGATTATTTGAAGTTTTATTAAGGAGCCTGCCTATTGCAAGTAGTTTAAACATAAAAAAAGTAGAGAGTTTATATGTTAGTTTCAATCTTATAAAATTACTCTACTTTTAAACTATTTAACAATTACAGAATTTATTTGTTAAGCTTAGATGCTGGTTCATTTATACCAATCACCTCGCAGTGCTTATTATGCATGAGCTCATTTAAATGTTCATATCTGGATTTATAAGCGTCAAGCTCAACTCTTTCGGCCTTAGAAAGGTCTACAAAAGCAATGGCAGGTAAGAAAATTATACTTCCTGCTATTGCAGCAACATTGCCTGCGTTAGAGCCTGCTCTTTCTTTATGTAGTTTACTAGTATGATTTTCAATTGCTTTCATTTCAAAATAAAGCTGATTGCATGTCATATTGTAGTCACGATCTTGAATTACTTGCACCGGGTGCGCTGCTCTACCACGACAGCCGCTTAATATAGAAGCAACTACGCACGCTATTAATATATATTTTTTACTCATTACTATTCATTCCTTATGGATAAAATTTTAGAAAATCATATCATATGATATATTTTTGTCAAAAGTTAATCTAATATTAATGTTTTATTAAGTTTATTAGTAAATATTTGTAAATAAAATAATAAATATATGATAATCTGTCGACAAAATGCTGGCACATTACTTAATATATAATTTATGAGATAATTGGAGCTGAGGCTGTCTTTAGTTTTCCGATATAAAGTAAGAGAAGGATGATTTAGAGAAGTTGTTAAAGAAATATCCCATTCAAATTAATAGCTTTTACATACGAATTAAGTTATAACCAACCGTAATATAAGTATGTTTTTTAGTAAATCTGTAAGGATAGTGATAATTTAAATGTTGAAGAAGCTAAGAAGGGCATTATATATATGGAGTTCTCTGATAATTGGTGGTGCAATTATCGGGCTTATAGTCTTATTACAAATTATTCTGTATTTCGGAAAAGACTTGCCGGATTATAGGCAGCTGGAAGAATATGACCCTCCTGCTATTACAAGATTATATACCCAAAAAGGATATATCCTTGATGAAGCGGCAACCGAAAATAGGATATATACTAAGTATAATGAAATTCCGGAATTAATTGTTAATGCATTTATTGCTGCGGAAGACAGAAATTTCTTTAAGCACGAAGGCTTAGATCCTGTCGGAATTGCAAGGGCTGCAATAGTTAATATAGTAAATGTCGGAAAGCACAAAAACCCGGTGGGGGGTTCTACAATTACTCAACAGGTAGTAAAGAATTTTTTGCTTACCAATGAGAGAACTTTATCAAGAAAAATAAAAGAAGCTATTCTTGCGTATAGGATTTCTAAAGTATATTCCAAAGAAAAAATAATGGAACTTTATTTAAACCAAATTTATTTAGGGAATAATTCATACGGTATTGCTTCCGCTGCATTAAATTATTTCAATAAAGAACTGGATGAGCTGAATGCTGAAGAAGCTGCGCTTTTAGCAGCATTACCTAAAGCTCCTTCATATGTAAACCCCATAAAAAGCCCAAGGCGCGCAAGAGAGCGCCGAAATTGGGTGCTAAGCAGAATGTATGAAGAGGGCTATATAACTGATGAGGAGTTAAGTAGAGCAACTAAGAGCTTAATTAGCCTTAAAAAACGGAGAGAAACCGATTTCTTTCGTGCCGATTATTATTCAGAAACCGTTAGGCAGGAATTGATTACCAAGTTTGGAGAAGATGCGGTTTATAAAGATGGTTTACAGGTGTTTACCAATGTTAATGAGGAAATGCAGTCTATTGCCGAAAAGACCTTGAAAGAAGGTTTGCTGAGGTATGATAAGAAGCATGGGTATAGAGGAGCTTTGGGTAGCATTAATATTGAAAACCCTAGTTGGCAGGAAGACCTGAAAAATTTTCCTAAGCCCCTTGATATCGGGGCTTTCAAGCTTGCAGCAGTTTTACGAGTTGATAACTCAAGTGTAGATATTGCTTTAGAGGGAGGGGAAAAAGGAGTAATTAATTTTGAGCATCTATCATGGGCTCGGATGAGCTTGAAAGAACAAATGGTCGGGGCGCCGATTAAATCAGCTCATGAGGTATTGAAAAAAGGAAATGTAATATTGGTAAGCCGAATTTTAGAGGCTGAAAATAATTATGCATTGGAACAAATCCCTGAGGTTAACGGAGCTATTGTAGTTTTAGAACCTAACTCAGGAAAAGTTTTAGCTGAGGTCGGCGGTTACAGCTATAAAAAAAGTAATTTTAATAGGGTAACTCAAGCCGATCGACAACCCGGCTCAACTTTTAAAGCATTTTTATATATGGTTGCATTGGAAAACGGTTATGATCCGAGATCTATAGTATATGATCTTCCCATAGAATTAAGCCAAGGTGCGGGTATGCCGCCTTGGAGACCTAAAAATATGCGAGGCGACTATTTGGGAGCAATTACGCTTAGAAAGTCTTTAGAAAAATCGAGGAACCTTTCTACTGTATGGCTAATTACTAAAATCGGCTTGAATCCTGTAATCGAGATGTCCGAGCGGCTTGGTATATATAAAGATCCTCCGAGAAATTATTCTATGGCTTTAGGGTCCTTTGAGACTAAAGTATTAAGTCTTGCTAATGCTTTTAATATTATTGCGAGCGGAGGTAAAAGAGTTGAGCCAAACTTTATTGATCGGGTTTATGACCGAAAAGGTAAATTGATATATTCCTCAGATAAAAGAAAAGCTGCAAATGTCGATGAACTTAATACCTCATCCCCGCCTGAGTTATTTTACGAATATGATCAGCTCATTGATGAAAATATTAATTATCAAATGATATCAATTCTTGAAGGAGTAGTGCAGCGGGGCACAGCAGTTGCTGCTAAACAGCTGAAGCGAACTTTGGCAGGGAAAACCGGTACGACTAATAACAGCTTTGATACTTGGTTTGTCGGGTTTAATCCAGATATAGTGGTTGGGGTCTATGTCGGTTTTGATGCCCCCCGAACTTTAGGGCAAAAGGAGAGTGGTTCTTCACTTGCTTTACCGATCTTTATTGATTTTATAAAAGAAGGTTTAAAAAATACCGAGGATAGGAAATTTACCGTCCCCGAAGGGATTGAGCTGGTAGAGATAGATGCCGCAACCGGAGCTTTGGCGACTGAGGAAACTAATCCTCGTGATATTATAAAGGAGGCTATCAGAAAGACTCAGCTTGAAGGAAAGGCAAAGTCAATTGATGAAATACTAGACGTTATTGAAGGCGGTGAAGGGAGTTCCGCTACACCTAAAGCCCATGATCTTAACGAAGATTTCGGAGGGATATACTAAGAATGGAACCGGTAAACTTATTGAAATCATTTTTAGCACTTACCTTCGTGCTGGCTATCATCGGATTAATATATTTTTTATTTAAAAAATATATGCTGCAAAGGATTATTGCCGCTAAAAATTCTAAATTTAGCATAGAAGAGATTTTATATATTGACCAAAAACGTAAGCTCTTATCCGTAAAAAGAGAAAATAAAACCTATATCCTGCTCTTAAGTAATACGGATCAATTAATTGAAATTATAGATAGTAAACTATGAATAAACTAAGCATTCTCTTTACGATTTTACTTTTTATTGCCCCTCAAGCTTTGGCACAATCGGTAAATATAGATTTAAGCGGTGATAACCCAACAGGTGGTGCGCTCTCTTCAAAAGTAGTACAGATAATCGGGCTTATAACTATTCTAAGCCTTGCGCCTTCAATATTCATGATGGTGACTTCTTTCGTAAGGGTGGTGGTAGTTTTTTCATTACTTAGAACTGCAATAGGTTTGCAGCAAACTCCGCCCAACATGGTGCTAACCAGCTTAGCTATTTTTTTAACTTTCTTCATTATGGCGCCTACTTTCGAGAAATCCTATGAATACGGGATTAAGCCTTTAATTAATGAAGAAATTACTGAGGATGTTGCACTACTGATTATTGCAAAACCTTTTCATGAATTTATGGCCGAAAATACCAGAGATAAGGATTTATCACTTTTTCTCGATATTTCAAAAATTAAGGTAGAGAAGAAGGAAGATCTTCCATATCATATTTTAATTCCGGCTTTTATGCTTAGTGAGCTGAAGCGTGCCTTTGAAATAGGATTTCTTATCTTTCTGCCGTTTTTAATTATTGATTTAGTCGTCTCCTCAGTGCTTATGGCAATGGGGATGATGATGCTTCCTCCCGTGCTGATATCCATGCCGTTTAAGCTTATTTTCTTTGTATTGATCGACGGGTGGTATGTGCTTTGCGGCAGCTTAGTTAAAAGCTATGGAATAGCTTAAATCACATAATTCTCTATTATTGTCGCTTACGTTAACCCTTTGTTAATAAATAGTATTTATAATTATATTTAATAAAGAAATACTTATTATAAGGGGATAAGGATGAAGGGCGGGATTGAAGAGTTAAAGAATGAGCTAAGCTCAAAAGCTAATACTAATAACAAAAACCAAGGCGTACAAGATATTAATGTGACTATAGGTTTGGAAAATGGGATTTTAAATTTAGAAAGTATTAAAAATGCGCTTAAGTTTGCTCAAGCGGCAATGGAAGGGGTGGATGATCTGGATGTCGCAGAATCAATTGAGCAAATTAATGTAAAATTCAATGCAAACGGTAAATCATTTGAAGCGAAAATTGGTAAAGGTAATAATGGTGAAGGTATTAACACCAGCTTTATGAGTTATCAACCGGGCGATATAGATAAGATGAGCCTTAAAGATATACAGCAGCTTTTTTCTTTTACTACTAACCAACCTATAAAAGATATTAAGGGTATTAAGTTTGAGAATGATATAGCAGAATATTTTAAATATACTCCGATTCAAGATGAGTTTATAAATGCTGGGCAGGAAGGTATAGTATCTTCAAGAGAAGCAACAAATACGGAAAAAGTAAACCAAAGAATTGATAATACAAATAATGTAATATTTGCACCGATCACAGGCAGCATACAAATGAGCAACATACGTGCAGCTTTTAAAGCTGCCTCAATTGATGTGGGAGATAATGAAGCAAACAACAAAGTTAATATTAACTTTTACGACCCTGTTCAGAAAAAAGGCTTTTTGGTAGAGCTTGAATCTATAAATGATAAAAGTATCTCAGAAGTGTTGAAAGAAATCAAATCGAGCTTAGGGCAATTAAATAATAATAGTTTTTTAGAAAATATAAAATTTAAACCTCTAGAAAAACTTCCGGAAGGCATTCAAATTGAACAAGATATATTAAGATTATTTTCTGAAGTAAAGCAACAGCAAGCGGAAGAAGCAGATGTTAAGATAAGTGATAATATTCCTATAAATGCTGGAATTAATAAGGTGGATGTGTCCGGAGCGGAAGCTGTAGCCATGGGCGTTGAGTCAGGTGAAATAAATAGGGAAGGCGTGAAACTTAATGGTATTAATGCAGAAAAGATTAATGTTAATGAGAGTGCTAATCTAACCAACAAATCAACACAGCAACAAGACCTTAATCAAATAGAAACATTACTGCCTGAAAACTTAATACAAGAAGAAAGTATTAAATCCGCCGTATTAGAGGCATTACGTTTAATAAAAAACAATAAAAATATGAATAGTGATAAATTTAACGTTAAATTTTACACTTTTGATGAAAAGCAAAGCTTTAATGTTGAATTTCAGTTTAATAACCTCAAAGAAATAGAAGATCTGTTAGAGACAAGTAATGCTGATGCAGGTATAACAGGCGAAGAGCTATCAAGACTTATTCAAAATACCAGTTTTAAAGCTCTAGAGCCTCTACCTGAAGGGTTAAAAATTAGTAAAAAGGTAATTATTGAACAGGAAGGAGAAGCTCTAGTTCATTCCATAGAGCAGCAAGGAAAAGCTGATTCTTCTAAAGATAGCGCTGTTGTTGCTAAATTTACTCCTAGTAAAGAAGATGTAGAAAAGTTTTTTGAGCCCCCTCAAACTAATCCTACCCTTTTTAGCAGAATTAAATCCTATATTTCTGAAAACCCGATAAAAGCCTCTGCAATCGGAGTGGCTGCTACAATCGTTGGGGTCGGGGCATTAGCTGCAACTGTGGCGACAGGGGGCTTGTTTGCCGTGGGAGCCGGTTTGGCGGGTGCCGCAATAGGTGCGGGTGCTTACGGAATTGTGAAATATAATCAGTATAAGGATAATGAAAATATAATTATAGGTAAACCAGAAAATTTTAACCATAATAGTGATCCATTTAAAGTAAAGGATGCAAAAATACCTGAGCAAAGCCAAGCAACCGAAATTAAAGCGAATATGGAGCCGAGTAAAAATGCGGAGCATAATAATAACGTTCAGACATTGAAAGAAAAGTATAAAGAAGAAAAAGGATGGATACATGATGATACGATACTTTCAGAAACTTCTAAAGGAGGCTTGGAAACTACTCATAGCACAAGCATAGTTGAAAAGTTGCACCTGGCGCCGAAAACAAGACCGGAACTTAAAGAACCTGGAACCCATGCAGTTCAGGTTAAAAAAGGCAACCAAACCTCAGGTCATAGCATATAAATTATAATTGGTATCATAACTTTAAAAAGCTTAATGTTATTGCATGAACTTTTGCTTGACTAGCGGGGAGTATAATTTATAAGTTTATATTATTTGTCCCTCAATAACACTTTATTATGAATGTATCTGATGTTTTTTTCAGGATATTGGCTGATTTATCGCACTTTAACGTCATAGCGTTGGTCTCAATCTCAGGGTTTGTGTTAATTAACAGGAATGCTTTTGGAAGCGCGCTTTTTATCACTATTTTTACCATGGCGCTTAATGCTTATCTTAAATCCATCTGGCAAGTGCCGCTTAACCCTGAGCTTAATAAAGAAGGGTGGGCTTTTCCGAGCGGGCACACGCAATCAAGTTGCGTCTTTTGGTTTTTTTTAAGCTTAATGCTCGAGAAGCGTTGGATGATAATATGTATTCCTGTTGTTTTGCTTGGAGTGGTATCCGGGATCGTTCATTTCGGTTACCATGAGTGGTATGAAATTTTAGCGGCAATCGGTTTTGCAGGATTAGAGATAATATTCTTCTTTTATTTGCTTAAAATATGGGATTATTATCAAATCGGGTTTTATCATCTGGGTTTTTTGCTATCTATAGTTATAGTGCTGTTTCTATCGTTATTACTACTCCCGAACAAGCAAGGATACTTTTGGCTGTGGAACGGCCTAGGCGGTATGCTCGGCATCTCTATAGGGTGGATGCTCTTAGAAAGAATTTTTGAAAATTATGAAATTAAGCATAAGCTGGTAATGTCAGGTATATTGCTTGCATTATTCGGGGGGATATACTTCGGGTTTCATTTTGATGAAACCAAAATTGTTTATAATTCGATTATAACCTTTATCATAGGGTTAGTAATTAGCATTGGTCTTCCACTGATTGATAGAAGAATATCTAAGTATTATAAGATGTAATTATTTGTTAATGAATTAGTCTGATATTCTATTAAAACTTAATTATAAGCTCATTGTATTTCCAATTTATTATCCTATACTTGTGGTTTAATAATATTAAATAAATACATTTTTATATGAGATATTCTAAAGATTTTACTTTTACAAATTTTGTAGAAACAAATAATTTAGAAAAAATAAAAATTGCATTGGGAAGAGAGCTGGAGCTCAGGGAGTTCATAGATAGAAAAGGGAATAGCTTAGTTTCGGTGGCAATTGAAAAAGGTGATTTAAAGCTATTAGAGTTTCTTATAAGTAAAGAAGCTGATTTAAATGTTGTAAATGCAGATGGGAAAACTCCTTTAATGATTGCTGCTTCCAAAAGGTCGGAAGAAATTTTAAGGATGCTTTTAGAAAATGGGGCAGAGATTGATAAGAGAAATGATCGCAATTCCGACCGATATAAATGGACTGCCTTAATGTATGCGGTGAATATAGGATATAGCAAGGGAGTCAAAATTTTAATCGAAAACGGAGCCGATGTTAATAAGAAGGATAATGACGGATGGACAGCATTAATGCTGGCTGCAAGCTCAAATGATAAGGAAATGGTTAAGCATTTACTGACTCACCCTAAAATTGAAATTAATAATCAAGATTTAAAAGGAAAGACAGCATTAATACATGCTGCGGAAAACGGAGCTTTAGATGTGGTAGATTTACTTCTTAATAATAGAGTTGACATAAATAAAGTTGATAATAGTAACAAAACAGCACTGCACTATATGGTATCAGGTACATATTTTATTAATAAAGAACAGCAGCATAATTTAATATTGAACTTTATTAAACAAGGTGCAGACCTCTACAAAAAACCTGAACATGGTTTGAGTATATATGATAGTGCTAATTCGGAAATTAGAAATTTTATTGAAGAAAGTTTTCCTCACGAGGTTGAACCCTCTACAGAACTTCTGGAAGAGAATATTAAAAAAAGTAGGAAGTTTTTACCTAAGGAAAAGTTTTTACCCAGAAGTAACACTACCGGAAAACCCGTTACTTGGGCTGGTAGAACAGCTTATAAAAGCGAAGAGGGCAGGGGATTTTAAAAAAACTAACCTCGACTTATAGTATAGTGAGTTATAAATCTCGCAATACAAGCTTTTTAACCTGCTTACTTTATAAAAAATAAGATTAATTTTTGAAAAAAACCGCCGGAGCAGCTGAAATTTTATTTAAAAAATATTTAAAAAATTTAACTTGATTTACTTATATGTTGTTTAAGAGCCTTGATTTATCATGTATATATAAAGTGAGCAGTTTATTAATTACTTATAGGTAATATTTTATGGATAAAAGTTATAATCAACTATTATATTTTAATTTTAAGTTAATAGGTAGTAAACAAAAAAAGCTTCTCATAATAAAAAGCTTTTTAGAAATCTTCAATAAGTAATTAAAAGTTAAGCCTGCTTAGCTTTAAATTTTGGATTTGCTTTATTAATAACAAGAACTCTACCCTTTCTTTTAACTATCTTACAATTTTTATCTCTTGTTTTAGCAGATTTTAATGATGACAAAATTTTCATAAGTATTATTTACTAAGTTTTATAATCTAATATATGCAAAAGTTACTCAATAAGCAAGGTATTTCTCAGTAAAGTTAATGTATAAATGTTAAATATTTTTTATATTGAAATTTACCTATGTTGTTATTCTAACCTCAGTTCGGCATAAGGGTATGGTTAAGTCATTGAGTTTTAGGAGAGTTGCGGTTTTTAAAGCAATAAGCGATTAAACCTGAGATGATATTTACAAAGGCATTTATCGAGCTTCTATACCTTTTTGAATATTTTGCTTTATCCTTATCTTGCTTTTTTCTCATTATATATCTTGCTGATAGATAGGTTATGAAATACTTTAATAATAAATTAGATATAAGATAATATTTATTATTAAGTTTTGGGTTATTTAGTAATTATTTGATCTTTTATTCGTTTAGTCTTGTAATATCGCTATGGTTATCTGCATGGGTGTATATTTATAGTGTTTCTCATATGCAAATAATTAAATTTGCTTTCAAGATTCTGGTAAGGGTTAAAAGTATTAAATGTGTAGGAGTTTAAAATGCATGGAGATAGAAATAGAGACGGAGATCATGCGAAGAATAGAGCTCGTGAAGGAGATAGAGCTCGTGAAGGAGATAGAGTCCGTGAAAGGGAAAGAGCTCGTGAAGGAGATAGAACCCGTGAAGGAGACAGGACTCGTGAAGTAGAAAGAGCTCGTGAGGGAGATAGGACTCGTGAAGGAGACAGAGCTCGTGAAGTAGAAAGAGCTCGTGAAGTAGAAAGAGCTCGTGAAGTAGATAGAACCCGTGAAGGAGAGAGAGCCCGTGAAGGAGATAGAACCCGTGAAAGAGATAGAGCCCGTGAAGGAGATAGAACCCGTGAAGGAGATAGAACCCGTGAAGGAGATAGAACCCGTGAAGGAGACAGGAGCTATGCAAGAAATAGAGGAGGGAGAGGAATTATAAGTTCAAGCTCAAGTGCTCCTTTAGAAGATGACCCAATAAATAAAAGAAGGCTTGATTCCTTAGCAGGGCTGATGAGGGGAACTGATATTTGTGGTGCCGCTTGTTTTTATCAAGGTAATTTATTGATATCAACAAATAATACTGAAGAATCCGAGTTTATAAAGGATATGCTTAATTATCTATCAACAGTAGCACAGCGAGCTAAGGATTATTACGAAGGCATTCATGAAGCTGAAAATATTGATGAATTTTTATCACAAAATTCAATACAAATTGAGGAGGAAGCAGATGTTGTATTAGAGAGATATCAGAGAGTTATGCAAGGTAAGAATAGAAGCTATTACTTAGATTTAAGGCGCTATATTAAAAAAGTCACAGATTCAGTTATTAAAAATTACTTACCTCTAGTGGAAGAATTACGTAAAGCTGAAGAAGGTGCTTTCCCTCAAGAAATATTAGACATACTGGAGAGAAAAAATTATCATTTTATCGGCGGGAAAGATGGAGTGCACGCTGAGTTAAAAATTGTAGAATATATTTTAACTACTCATAATCTTAATGAAAAAATAAACCCTTTTTATATTGGGGTGTCAAAGCGATGCTGTGATAATTGTTCTAATTTAATAGAAGCTGTTAATGAGATAATCTTTGAGAAACACGAGTATATATTAGTTGAAGTAAGAGGAACCCATGGCTTTCCTTTTAGAGCAGGAGTACCTGACTTCATGTTAAGAGAAAACGAATTAATTGGCGAGGAGATAAGAAAGCAGATTGAAGAAAGATTTCTATATAAAATTAATAAGGAAAGTAGCCGCGTAAGAACATTACAAGAAGCCTTCGAGAGAAACCCTGGTACTAGGGAGGTTACCGGAGCTGCTCAGCTACATAGAAAATCAAATTCTCCTCCTCCGAGAACTTATGGGGTACCAAAATTATTTAATTTAAACGAAGCAATTAGTGATGATAAACAAAATAATAAAGGCAAGCAAAAAGCTATGGATGAAGAAGAAGGAAGCGGTATAAAAAGAGGTAGACAAGAATTTGAAAGCGATGATAAAAAAGATGAAGGATCTTGGAGTAAAAGAGCTAGAACCGAAGAGTCGGAGAGAAAAGATTCAAGTCGTAGCCCTAGCCCATAATTTATTATATAAAAATTTAATAAATCTTATATTGAATAAGAAAATAAACATAATATTATTTAAAATTAAATAAGTACAATTTATATAGAAAAGGTAATAAAATGCAAAGCAAAGAAAGCAAAGATATAGATTATACTACTAATTTTTTAATGGCTGTCAGGTTTGGCAAAATTGATAGAGCAAGAGAATTATTGTCGCAAGGCGCTGATATAAATGCAAAAAAGAAAACAGGAGAATCTGCTTTACATATTGCTATAGAGTATAGGGATATTGAAATGGCGAAGTTATTATTAAAGCAGCCTTTAATAAATATCAATTTTAAAGATTGGGATGAGCAAACCCCTTTACAAAATGCCTTATATAATGGTTACGATGAAATTGCTCAATTAATATTAGAACATAATCCTGATGTTAAAACAGCCGATATAAAAGGTAATACGGTTATACATTTATGTTTAATAGGGAGTAAAATAAATCTAATTCCTTTACTTGTGGAGAGAGGAGCTGATATTAATGCATGCAATAAAGACGGATTTACTGCTTTACACTTGGCAGCAAATGGTGGGCATGTAGAGGGTTATAAGCTATTACTTGAGCAGGGTGCTAATCCTAATATTACTATAGAAGGATATACGGCGAAGAAACTATACCAGACTTCATGTCCTGAAAAAATAAAAGAATTTGAAGCTGCTGAAAGGGAGGTTGAAGCAAAAAGAAGTGGATATAAAATCGAAGAGAAAGTAGAAGCTGTAGAGAGCTCTAGAAAACGTAGTTTTAGACAAGTTGTACAAGATTCTAGAAACCCTGGAGTTGAAAAAGGATCGGATGACTCGTCACCTGAAAAGCCTTCTGTAAACTCTCAAAGAGATATAGGAGAAAAATTGGTGGGTTCCGTAGCTAAAAAACCAAGATTCAGTGACTTTAGAAATCCAGCTGATAATAGAGAACAGCAGAAATCAATGGGCAGAGGGTCTTAAAAGAATTACTGCTATAAATGCATTACCGAGTGGAGGAGTGTTTAGGTTTTATATATGCTAGGCTTAAAATCGCCTTTTGTGGTTATAAATGTTATAAAAAAATAAAGACTCTTTTTTAAATCAATAAGAACAGTTTTTTATGTTAAACATAATATTATTTAAGATTAAATAAGTACATTTTATATAGAAAAGGTAATAAAATGCAAAGCAAAGATATAGATTATACTACTGAGTTTCTAATTGCTGTTGAGCAGGGTAAGATAGATAAAGCTAGAGAATTATTATCACAAGGTGCTGATGTAAATGCAACGGAAATGTTAGGAGATACAGCTTTACATCTAGCTATAATGTATAGAGACGTTAAAATGGTTAAGCTTTTATTAGCTCAGCCTTCTATAAATATTAATACTAAAGATTGTGATAGGCAGACCCCTTTACAAAATGCCTTATATAATGGTTACGATGAAATTGCTCAATTAATATTAGAACATAATCCTGATGTTAAAACAGCCGATATAAAAGGTAATACGGTTATACATTTATGTTTAATAGGGAGTAAAATAAATTTAATTCCTTTACTTGTGGAGAGAGGAG
>NZ_JSWE01000207.1 GCF_000815465.1 Candidatus Jidaibacter acanthamoeba
TCCAGTTTAGAATGAGAGAATATAATTCATGGAAAGCTAAGTGGGATGAAATGCACTCCTCTGTTAAAGCTAAATAAATACAAATTAATTTAATAAACTCGGTAAAGGACAATGAGTAATTTAGTACGCGGCGGTCAGATTACGCTGCATTCAATAAGGATGTTTACTCAGTTAATAGAACCGTTAACTAAGTGGGGAGCGGTAGTATGGGTATTTATAACTATTAGTTTAATTTCAA
>NZ_JSWE01000208.1 GCF_000815465.1 Candidatus Jidaibacter acanthamoeba
TCTTTTTGTATTTCCGTGGTTGAGGCATTCCCTATACTATATTTTAAAACCCTGCTAATCAGTTCAGGTTGGGTAAAAACAGATTCCGTATACGATACATCCTCAATACAAAGCATCGCCAGCTCCTTCGTAGTTAAAGACATTTGCTTTTCTTCTATTTCTTCTGCCTTAAATAATTTATCAATTATCTTACTAAATATACTTTTGTTCTGTTCTAACTCTTGTGAATCTACCTTATGCAATTGCTCTTCTTTCTCAACTTTTTTTAATATATTGCTCTGCACTTCCTTCCAGGTATTAAGCAAATCTTCTTCTTTTACCAGCCGCTTAGCTTTTCTGGAGTTAATAACTACCGCATCCCTGCCTTCTTTAGTGGTAACACCAAGCTCTTTGCACAGTCGCTCTATTTCTTTTCTTCGGGTAGAAAAGGCTTCTATTAGCTTAGGGTTTATTTTGGTAAGCTCAAATGAACTACTTCCATCAGAGAGTTTAGTAGTGCGTATGTCATATCCTGAATTTTTAACTTCAAGTGCCAGTTCATTCCTAAATACTTGGCCGATAAATTTATTGTTCTCAAATAGTGTATCTAAAACTATGCTTCTATATTTACCGTCCTTACCTTTTGCCGCGTTAGCTAAGAAGCAATGCACATGTACTTGCGGTTCAAGATTCCTGTTTGTCGTGTGCTTAAAAGTTGCAAATGTCAGCTTATCAGCCGGTTCTCTTTCTGTTCCACCTTTTTGACTACGAGTAATTATAAATCCTTCCTTCTCTACAAAACTTAGTGTCTTACTCAAGGCATTATTTAATGCTTTATCCAAAGCCCGTTTTTCTTCCACGCTTGCATTAATTAGCATTTCAATAGAAAAGCTTTTAGGGCAAGAGAAGGTTAAATCAGCTCAGGGTCTGTGCTTAATTCCGTCTTTAGTTCTTTGCCCTAATATTTGTCCGTTAGGAAGATGACCTTTTAATAAATTCTCAAAAGCTTTATCGGTTTTGGCGTTAAACTCACCTCCAAAGCCGAATTCCTTAGCTCCATCCCCAAACCATACTCCCTCTCCCTCCTTACCGTAATAATCCCCGTGGCTATAATAATCCTTAGCCGAGCTTGCGCTTTTAAAAGCTTTTATACTAAGCATTTAATACCCTTCCAAACACTACCATTCATCTTCAGCCTCTATTTCTATTATCTTTTTACCTTCTTTTTTAGGAGCTAAGTTCAACTCGGATTGTTTGCTCTTAGTTTTCATTGTCTTTTTAAGTTTGCCTTCTTGTATTGGTGCTTTAATTACTAAATCCTCTTTCGGTTCCTTTTGTGCTGTTATTGCTCTTAATTTAGCTTCTAACTCCAGTCTTCGCTTTTCTCCTTCCTCGACTTCTTTTTTAAGCAGTTCTAGAAGCTCATCATTTTCCTCGAAAGTATTAGCAACCGCCTTAAAATCACAGCTCTTAAATTTAAACTTAGCAGGCTCAAAGCCCGGAAACTTTATATACCCCTCACCAAGTTTTAAGAGCATAAATTCGGATGGTAATGCCGTTTGTCTAATCGTCCTGGTTCTATTGACCTGTATCCCGTCTCTCATTTCATGTGACCCGTAAGAAATACCTTCATGCCACTCTTCTATTTCTCCTATACCTAATGCATCAGAACACCATTTAGCTGTCTCATTACCTTCTACATTCATAAATATTTTGGTACGGCAATTGTTAGCTATAGATTGTGCACTTTTATCCGAATATATTTTAGCTAACGCACTCATATCCTGTGTACCAAGCACAAAACACCCTCCAAATGAACGTGCGGTTGCAAGCCCTCCTGCAAGACTTGGTATCGGTTGCTCGAAATAAGGCAATTCATCCAATACAAACCAAACTTTAGGGATTTTGCTTTTCTGTTTTAATGAACGTAGCGCCCTGATTGCTATGTCAACTTGCGCAGATACAAGGGGATTAATATCTTCTTTTACATCCTCACATGAACTAATAAAAAGAAAGTTACTTTGCTTATCATCTTTAACCCAATCAGTTATTGAAAAACAGTCTTTATTACTGCGATATAGCTTTAAAGGTCTTAAATAAGTGCTTAATACCATTAGCACGGATAGTGCCGCCTTTTCTATTTCTTCATTAATAATTTTATTGGAAGCTGTTTTTTCCAATAACTTGGTAAGAGTAGGTAAATCCGTCTTTAGTATCTTATCAGCAAGTTCACTTAAAGACGGATTTTCATTATAATGCAACATAGCCATCTCGGCTAAAACTCCTCTTGCCGCATCAACCCAAATCGGATCCCGTGAATTATTAGGCAGTAATGACTTAGCAATTGTAGAAAAGCCTTTAAGCGCATCGGTTTCATTAAATATTGACCAGTTTCTTCCACGCTTATCAAGCGGATTAAGAATGACATCATTCAGTTCAGGACGGTAGAAATTCTGAATAAAATCACCCTTGATATCTATTATAATTGCCTTCTTCCTTCTTTGCCTTAGTTGATGTAGTATTACTTCAATTATCCTTGATTTACCTGCACCGGTTGAGCCTATGACTAAAGTATGTGATTGTTCGCCGGCAGTACAAGATGCCGACTTCAATACCGGCTTTTCTACAACTATATTTCTAAGAAGTTCTTCCTCATCTTTATCATTTTCCCGGTAGCTTTCTCTATTTTCATTATCCTCTGTTTCTTCAAAAAGTGGTTTAGATTCAAGTTCATATATTTTATCAACTCTACCTGTAACAGGATAAGCAAACCCTGCTACTTCTATCGGTATATGTTCGTTTAAACTTTTTAAAAACAAGTTATTATGCTTTCTGATTTTTCGCTTGAGTGTTGTTGGCGTAATTAAAAATGCTCCCCTTAGTTTTTTGGTCTTTTTTAATGTTTTACCTCTTAGCCAAAAAAACAATATAACACCCCCCACTACAATAAATAACATGATCCCGGAGGTCACCAACCCTTTATATAAAGTAACCTCAAATTTATTGATTATTTTACGCACATAAGGATCTTTTTCGAAATCTTTTGCCTTAACTGTTTTTTCATATCCAAAACGTGTTTTATACTTTATCGGATGATTTTCATTAAAAGATATAACCATATCTTTCTTTATCCATGCAGCCCCGATCACCCATTCCGAAGCACTTATATTAATAGCATAGTTATAAAAGATTGAGACAAGTATTAACAATAAACTCAAGCGGGTTAAAACTTTACTTACTTGTATAAGCATTCTAATCTTATGGATAGTAACTTGCCCGCCTCTGATTAAATCACTCATCTTTAGCCCTAATTTTTAGATATCCGTATTGGTTAATTTTATTCTTAGCCAACTCCCTGCATTCATTAGAAATTTCTTTGAACGCCTCACTATCCAGCTGGTTACTTATTAAGTACCGAAGTAGAAAATAGATATCATGGAGAGTTCCCATAGTATAAAAGTTATGCTTATCTTTGCTGGGGGATTCATAAATATGCTCCATATCAAATAACTCAGGATTATTTTCAAATACTTTGTAACGTATATAGTCACTAACAGCCATATCATTATTTTTAGCTAATTTTTTTAAAGCTTTTACTTCAGCCTCGGAAAATCTTATATTAAACATTTATTGTTACCTTTTACTGTGTAGTTTTCTCATATACTTTTCTAGTCGCTGTCTTTTGGTTTTCTTCTTTTACTTTTCTCTCTGTTTGTGACATTGCAGTGTTTACTTGCCCTTCGTTATCATTCATCTTATTACTAGTTGACTGCATATTCTCTATTACATTGTCTTTAACCTGCTCTGCTGTTTGTAAATTTTGCTTAGTTTCTTCTTTAAAGTTTTTAGGCATCTGTGCTTCAGTCTTAGCCTGATTCACTTGATGAGTATTCTGAACTTGCTCTTTATTTCCTCTATAATGATCAGCCACTATCCCTTCATTCTTACTTTGGAAGTGAGCAACATCAATATTTGGCTTAGCAATATCACCGAATCCTTTTTCATCTATAAACTGATTAAGTAACTTATTTGTTTGCTCAGGATTATCCCTAACAATCTTTTCAAATTGAGTTGCACCAAATTTGCTAATTCCCCATTCTGAGAACTTATGCGATAAATCCTGGTTAATACTATTACTATTTTGTTCATAATAACCTTTGACAGTTTGGATACTATTTAGGTTTTCGAGTGCTTTTGTTCTTTCAAAATTAGCTGATTGAGACTGAGCAAAATCACTTTGTACTCTATCCATCATTTCTTGTGCTCTACCATCTTGTGTTTGATAAGTGTTGTTCATTACTGAAGTTTGAAGCTTACTTAAGCTTTCAGATAAGTTTTGACTCCTTGAAGCTTCTTTGGCTTCATTATAAGCTTCAGTCACGGCAGCGCCTCTTGATCCTTCAATACTTCCTGATACGCCTAAACCTGCACCGAGCATACCTCCTTTACCAAAACCGATATTTACTCCAGCATTTGCTGCAACAGCTACCCTCAAGGCATCCTGTGTACTAAGACCATGACTTTCCGATAATTTACTTACAAAGCCTTTAACATTATCAAGTGCGGTTCTCTGATCAGAAGAAAGGTTTTTCTGCCAGCTTTGATATGCAGTACTGTTTTGGCTAAAGTTATCATTATAGCCGAGTAGCTTAGAATACCCTGCTGCCGAACTTTCCACCATGCTACTTGAGCTCCTGGATATACTATTCATTGCACTACTTTCATTTTGGTCAAGCCTGCTTCCCATAGCTTTATTCCAATCAACTCTGGCAAGCCCGGCAAGATTATTTATAGATGACGAACTATCAATACCTACCCTCCCGTCAGCAAACATACGCTCTTGTGCGCCGCTTTGCATAGAGAATGATTTCATACCGCTCAGCCATGAATAGTTATCGTCATACTTATTTGCACTTGTCGTATTGTAACTATGATTACCTATAGAGCTATTACCAAGTTGATAATTACCTTTAACAACTTGTTCGGCATTATTTACTGCCGCAGTTTGAGGTATATAGAATATTGAACTAGCAAGATTACCCATACTCGATACCATTCCTTTAGTTATATAAGTAGAAATTACCGGGATTGAAAGCAGCATATAGCCGGCAACCATTGATATCTCATCATTAATTTTTGATATTTTTGCATGCGTTGCAAAAGTAAGCACTTGAGTATCGGATGCATAAGCTTTACCCCAAGAAGCAGCAATACAGAAAAGTATTGCATACAGTGGTTGCCATAGTTGTAGGTATATAAAACTAAACCCATAGTTTTTTAATACTTCAAAGCCGATCGGGGTAACCATTAATATAAGTATTAACGGAAACACTCCGTAAAATACACATTCAAGTACAGCTCTTAAGATAGGCACAAATTTCTGTGCCATTTGGGATACCGAATAAAATGCCGATTTAGACATTTCATCGGTCGCAACGCTACCATATGCCTTATCAAATGTTCTTACCGTATCGCTTATGGTATTAATCATTACATTTTGAAGTAAAATGTCTTTTGCTTCGTTACTCGATTTTTTAATAAAAATACCATAACTGTTTTCCAGTACTGTTTTAAATAAAGTGCTTTTATCCACATCTTGTTGGTCAGGGAAAAAATAAGACATAAAGCTAGAAGCAATTTTAGGCATTCTTTGATCTAGCTCATAATCAAGCATATTAGAAATATAAAGAGCAGCATTATTACAGCTTACATACCCGTTAAAATCCTTAAAATTTGGTTTCTCTCCTTCTTTTGCTTCTCTAATCTTACCGTTGAAATAAATCATTCTTGCTTTGGAGGCATGATTCTTTAAAAAATCCAGTATATCTTCAGATTCAACTAAATCTTTAACCGTATAGCCGTTTACTCGGTTGTAGCCCATATTAACATCAGGTACTATACACTGCTTATAGAATTTGATCATAAAGTGCTTAAGTGCAGTATCAGAAATCCTCATTTTACCGGCATCTTCTACAATTTTACTACCAAATAATAATCCCGTCCTTTGGTATTCACTGTTTACAAATGTCCCTGCAAAAGCGGTATTAAATTTTTCAGAAATTGCAAACCCTACTCTTGAAGTCATAGAACCGAGTAGCGCTAAACCAAGTGGCACCTTTTCAACCGTTCGAGGTGCAGGAACTATACCGTAAGAATCCGGAAGAGTGTCATGGATATGAACAGTCGCTTTACTGGTTAAAAAGAAACCTACTAAAATTGTTACTCCGAAAAACCATTTTATAAATGACTTATAATCATTATTTAATCCGGCTCTTGTAACAAGTATAACTAAAGCAATCAAAGCCGAAGACTTCATTAACCAAGTAAAACTTCCCTCCGAATCAACTATAAGTCTAATTGCATTAAATATTTTTTCTAAATAATATGCTGATCCGATTGTATAAATATCATATGCTTCCATGTTTTCCTCTACTTTATCTAATTTCTAGCCATGCTGAGGATTTGAGCAGTCTCATCAGCCATAATCTGTTCCATATTTTCCGATCTTTTTACTAAGAATAATTGCAGCTTGTATCGCGACATGTCCTTCATTTCAAAATCGGCAAGTAACTTCTGTGCGGACTTAACCGAATTTCTAAATTCTTTTAATTCATCATTTGCCGCAAGCTGTAAGTTATTAGCCGCTTCATTGACTTCTTTCAAAATATCGGAAAGATAGTTATATAAAATATTCCATGCTACTATCTCTACTAAAATACCCTGCTCGTATTCAGGGTTAGCGTTGGTATACTGAAATATAACATCATAATTCTTAAATGCTGCAACACCTGCTTTTGCGAGAAACTTTTGATCGGCTTCTGCTAGTTCTTCATCTTTTTGTAAAGCTTCTTTAAACTTATCAAAATATTCTGAAACTTTATGTTCAAAACTTTCTTTCTCATCGATAAACTTATCTGCTTCAGTAATACTTAAGCATTTAGTATCTGTCTTTGCGCATTTTAAAACTTTCATTGATTTACTGCCCTTAAGCATTGCTTCAAGTAGGCCGGGGCTTGTGACTGTAGATGAGATATATTGATAGCTAGGTGCATCGGAATCATTTTTAGGGGCTTTAATGATAATTGTGCCGCTTATTGTCATCATCAGCTCTTTTAATTCTTTGTCAGCACTTCCACTTAGCTTCTCTAATGCTTTCCAAGCAATATTAATATCCTGTACAGTTAATCTTTCATCCTTAGTTGCCGCTTTGTTAAGCGCAGCGGTTTTCCCTTTAGGAAAATCTTTGTATGCCGAAGATAAATCTTTCTTACTTCCTGCTCCCGTTTCCACCTTAGTAAAAATATCCTTAGCTACCGCAGAGTGCTGTGATAATTGATCTCCGGCGAAACTTACTATTTGTTTCGCCGCCTGGCATTCATCAGCTAAAAACCCGCCTAATTCCTGTAATTTACTATATACCTCCTGAAGCGTTTCTCCAACAACAGGGCTTATTGAGCTTACCCCGAGATAAGCAAACATCATCCCCGCCTGCTGAACTATATTCTGCATCTTATTCTTCAGTTCATCACCTGATATAAAGGAAATACCTCCGAAGTTTAAAACCCCTTGGCTGTAGCAGCTTCTATCAAGATCAATTTCAGGAAAGTTCACGCTAACCAGCGGCCTATTTTTCTTCTTGCGCGCAAAGTACATAGATCCCATTGTGTAATGGCCTCTCTGCTGGCCTTTATAATATCTTGCACTATTGGTCACCGTTTCAGTTCCAAGTGCACTCCACACATTACTTAACTCCTTGTTTATTCCTTTTAATTCCTCGCCCGCTCCTGCGTAAGCATTACTGAGACTCAAGCTTAAAATTATAGATAAACTAATTATTCTCTTCATTTGACTCTCTCTCTATAATTCGATTTACTATTCTTGCTTCCAGCTCATCTAAGGTGATTAATCCTTTAGAAAGAAATATTTTAGCCGGACTTGCTTTATCTATTAACAAAATAGTAGGAAATGACTGCACCAGCGGATCATTTGTAACGCTCGGGTCAGTAATGTTTTCGCTTAAACCATTATAGTAGTTACCGTCTACTGAAATTCCTAAAATACTTATATTATATTTTTCCTTCAAAGCTTGTAGAATCGGGAGCTGACGCATACAGTAAGGACAGCCGCTACTGTAAATAAACGCAAGGCCGTACTTATTACTTGCGACCCTAAGAATCGCTTCTATTTCTTCCTCTTTTATTGCTTGATCGGAAATACTTTGGTAATAGCTTTGGTTATTGGAATATTTAGGATTGCTTTCGATAATACGCTGGATGTTTCTTGCAAAATCGATACCTTTTTGCCCGATTAAAAATTGGGTATCAAGAAACCCTTCTAAATCCTCACGTTTGCCGCTAATTACTGCACGCTTCCTCTGTAGTTCCCATAGCTTATTAATCTCTACTGCTTTTTCTTCTGCAGGGATTGGAGAGTTTAGTATTGAATCTACAGTTAATTCTTGCTCCTCTCCCTTTTTCGGTTCACAGTACCAGCTCTTGCCTAATTTGTATTCCTTACACACTTCTTCAGTAAACTTGAAAGAATAAGCTTTTTGGGGTATAATATTAAATATAATAAAAATTATTAAACTAGAGCTAATAAAATGACTGATATTCACCTGCATGCTTTTGATACTCATAAATATGTGAAAGAGTTGCAAGGTACCGGCTTTAATGAATCTCAGGCCGAAGTTATTGTTAGATCTCTGCTTGAAAGCAGGGAATATAACTTCTCTAAACTTGCTACGCGTGATCAGCTTACAATGCTGGATAATTCTATGAGTAATAGATTTGAAAACATTGATAAGGAAATTAAAAGAATTGAAGAGAGATTTATTTCTGAAATCACCACTGCTAAAAATGAATTTAAAACGGAAATTTTTTCCGTTAAAAATGAGCTTAAAGCAGAAATCTCTAATGCTCAGCTTACCATACTTAAGTGGATAATTCCTTGCTTTATTACCACTATTGGTATGATAATAGGCATCCTTATCAAGCTGCTGTAATATACTGATTCTTTGTATGCTCATAAATATGTTAAAGAGTTGTAAGGTATCGGCTTTAGTGAGTATTAAGCCAAAGTTATTGTTAGATCTTTGCTTGAAAGTTGAAAATATAATTTCTCTAAGCTTGTTACGCGTGATCAGCTTACAATGTTGGAAAACTTTATGAATAATAGATTTGAAAGCGCTCAAAAAGAAGTTAAAGCAGTTGAAGAGAGACTGGATTTTAAAATTGATAATTTGCGTCGTGAATTTGAAGCTTTTAAATATGAGCTTAAAGCAGAAAAGATAAACGCCCAACTCACTAATCTTAAGCGGTTGATTTTTTTCTTCTACATAATTACTATCAGTTTGATAATAGGTATCTTTAAGCTGCTGTAATATACTAATTCTTGGCATGCTCATAAAATCCGACTATTTTTTTATTAATTAACTCCGACATAGCGCTAGGGTTTGATTGGAAACCTTTTACTTTGTCTGCCATTCCTCCCTTTTGACTATCAGCTTGCAATTTCGCCTTTTCTACTATTTCATCAAATAGCTCGCCAAAATCTATTCTAGAAAAGTCTATTCTTTGTATTTCTTCTAAAGTGAGTGCTCGACAGTCGGGATTTTTTCTATCGCCCCAGCCGATACCAAGCTGTTTCCTGCCTTCCACTTGTATAATCCTCGCTAGTTTACTTTTAAAACAACAGTGAGATTCCTTCTTTTTAAGACCTTTTAACTCTTTCCAGCTGCCGACATGATGACAACGTCCTGCAATTCTTAACTTCCTTAAATCCTTTTCCTTTTGGCTACATTTAGCTATATTTCTCAAAAAACCTTTCATCGAACAGCAGTTAAACTGTGAAGTTACCCGCCTACATATCCCGCGATCTCCTTTAAACAATTTACAATCTTTAGGTTGTATTTCTGAAGGCTCACATTCCTTTCTTCCTTCTGGGCATTTACAACCTTCCATCTCGTTGGATTTCATCTGAGCAAGTATGCTAAGGTGACTTATTGCATAGCCGAAATCATTAAATTGATTTCTTTTCTTAGTTTCGCAGACTCCGCCTATACAAAACTTTGTCGCTAGACAGTCTACGTTTTTTGTAACTTGCTCACTACATTGGTATTTCAGTTCATAGTGCTCACATCTACCATTAGAAGAATAATGTAAACATTCTTTTGAAAGTTCTTTACATCTTTCTTTAAGCTCTCCGCATTCATCTACAAAGCTATCACTCCGGCAAACATATCTTCTGTCCCATTTCCAGCATTCCTTAAAAACATCCTTACCGTTTATATTTCTGGTCTCAGCTCCTTCTATACAGGTTTCACTTAAAATTTCGCAGTACTTATTGAGCTCTTCTTTACTACAGTTACTTATATCTTTTTCATCTCTTAGAACATTAAACTCAGAATCAATCAGCTTAGTATCTTCTTTCTCTTCAAACGTATTTCCGCAAACAAATTTTTTCTCAAAATGCTTACATATACCAATGCCGCTTTCCTCTATACATTTGCCGCTTATTTCATTACATCCGCGGTTATCCTCTAAAACTTGGCAATAATTTTGCTCGCGACCTACGCATTTATGTCTTTGCTCATATTTCCAACACCAACTTACAGGGAACCCTTCGATCATTTTTTCAGAATAATCTACACAGACTTTTTCCTCTAACGGTTGACATTTTTCTGCTTCAAAAGCATAAGCAGTATTAATAAATAAAATTAAAGTTATAAGTATGGAAGTTAGAAACTGCATGTTTCCTCTCTTTCTTCAACCCATTTTGTACAACAGTGCTGTTTTGCCTGAATCAGCACCCAGCCTTCTCCTCCCCCATATACAATAACTTCTATATCAATTTGGTTATCACCTTCTTTTAAATAAGATTTTAAATCAATATTTGTATTGAATTGCCAGTTTGTATTTCTTTCGCAGGCGAAATCTCTAGTACCGGTATTTACTAATTTATGCTGTCCCCACCACCTACTTGGCCTAGTTACAACTTCTAATTGCGTCCCACTTTCCGGTCCTATATATACTTGGACTCCATTTATGGTAACTCTCATATAGTCGTCGTAACCAACCTGAATTATTCTAAATTCTTCAATTAAATTTTTATTTTTGACTTCAAATTTTGTACTTCTGAAATATTTCACACACGCTCCTCCCCAATAGTTATTAGCAATAGTGCCTAGAGTTAACACCATATTTTGGTAAACCCACTTCATATCAGAAGCTATGCTGGTTAAAACTATCCCGCCTGAATCACAAGCGCCGGTTTTCTCACATTTTAAGGTCTTAAGCACATCACTACACAGCTTCTCTCTTACTTCCCTCTTTTTATTACATAGGTATGTATATTTAGGATCAATCTCGACAACTTGTTTAGGGAAGCAGGTGTTTTCCTTCATATCATAATATTGATCACAACTTTTTTCGCTTTTTACTTCACTCCCTTCTTCTTCAGGCTTACAATCCGTATAACCTCCGGTTAAAAAATCAAATTTTTCGTCTGCATCTTTTACAGTCTTCAGTGCTTTATCAAGATACCCTTTATTATTTATTATGTTATTATCTTCATCCCTTATAAAGCCTGCCTCCTCCATCTTGGTTTCACGCTCTAAAGTTGCCTTTGTACTAAATGTATGCCCTGCTTCACAATCTTGCTTTGTACATATATATTCTTCGGTTTTATCGTATACTTTCTCTCGCTTTTTTTTGCCTTCGCCTTCGGCTTGTTCAAGGGGCATATGCATGGCAGGTATATTTGTACCTTCATAACCGATATGGTCTTTCAAAGTATTGTTCTCCATATTGGTAAAGTTATTTCCTATTTTTGAAGCGGCTCCTTTAGCGGTTGCTTCGGACTCAAGCTTAAACTTTGTCAGCATTTCTATATCTTGAGATGCATATGCAAACGAAGTATGAAATATAATGAGTAATAAAATATTAATTCTCATCACCTAACCTCTTTAAGTATTCTTTAGATAATGAAGCAGCCTCACCGCTCTCCACAAACTGCTCAAGCACATAGTTTAAGCTAATATTGCCGGTAATTTTATCAAACTTATCTCCTTCACTAACTACGAATGCAGGTACTAAATTTACATTAAATTTAGCAAAAGCTACGGGATCGACATCTATCGTTATACCCTCTTCGTTTAGTTGCTTAATATATCTTAGTGTTTCTTTAAAACTATTATCCTTTAATCCTCGAATGACTAATCTTGCTCCGACTTTTCTTGCAACCTCACTTAACTTTAAGAGCTGAGATGAAGACATACTAAAACTTACAAAGATATAAAGCCCTTCTCTTTCATCTTCCTGATACTCTTTAATTGCTGTATAATCAGAAATCCACCCGTCAACTATTCCTCCCTCTTTTTTTGTCAAATTGGCGGCATACTTTTTACTGCCTTCCTCCGTCTCTTTAACCAAATTTTCTGCAAAGCATTTATACTCTTTGGTTTTCTCTTCTGCAGCTGCAATACTTGCTGCATACTCAGGTTTATTTTCCTTAACTTTTTGAGTTATCCTATCAATTGTTACTTCTAGCTCTGTATAATGAAGCTTGTTTTTTTCTGCTTCATCTATAGCTTTTTTATATTCATTTTTATCAATGCTATTTTCGGTATTACTTACAATACTTTGCATATCAGCATAAGCAAAATTAACCGTGACTATGCTTAAGACGAAAGCAATTAAAATGCTAATTTTTATAGGATACAGCAATTTCTTTTCCTCCATAATAAGAAGCCGAAATCTTCACTTGTAATCGGGATTTCCTTCTTCGATTCAAAAAAAGTTGTGCTTCTGCCAAATGGTGCACACTTATCAGGATCAGGATTAGTCATTTGGTATCTGTAATGACTTTTTTTCATAACTAGTGCTAAATGTTTATCGCAAATTTTACTTAAATCACTTGAAGCAGTTTCATGCGCCATACCTTGCCTATGCATTTTATAAATCATCTTTTGAGTAGCGTTTAATGTTGCTTGAACCCCGCCAATATGAGCGTTAACATTACCGTTCATCGGATACATCGAACCTTGACATCCCGAACACCAAAATAATGAATCAATTGGTTTCCCTTTGCTTCCGCTTGAAGCCGAAACACAGTCCGCTGAACACGCAGCTTGTGCGAGCAAATTATTAAATAAAAATGCCTCAGGATGTAATAACATCGAAAGTTCATCATCACTTCCGGTTGGATCAATTTCTGTTATCCAAAGCACATCGAAATTTAATCTTTCTAAACAAATAAAATCCATAAATATTTCAAGAATATAGATAATCGGATAAGCATAATAGTGCACATACCACCTGGATATCTGACTACTCGAAGAGGTTGGTCTACCGCCTTGGCTTCTCTCAAATCCCATATCCATTTCAAGGCCGCCCATATTTACAAAACAATATGGCTCTGCCGATATATCAACCAGTCTTGACGGTTCCCAAAACCCTCCCGTAATCCCGGGGGTCGGTACTGTTATCGGTCCAAGTTGCCTTGGACAGATACATATCGGAGAAGAAGGGTTTTTCGTATCATGCAGTTTACTGCCTACTACCTCAAAAGAACCTAACGTTATCGGAAATAAACACTTCCAGCATATATCGGTAATCGGATTTACAAATTCTCCCGTACATTTTTTAGCTAGAGCCGGTTGTGTAAAAGCTATAATTCCTAAAACAAACAATAATACTTTTAAAATATTCATTTATTTGCTTCTCCGATTATACTAATCCTAAGCTTAAGTCCTTCCTGCTCAACAGTTGCCGGAATCTCTTTAATCCCAAACTTTTTAGTAATTAATCCTCCCTGATCAAAGTAAATCCATATTTTATGTTTTCTCTGAAGCTCAATCGGAGATCCTTTGGTAAGAATAATTTTAATTTTACCTACTCGTTTTTTCCGTTCCTCAAGTGCAAGTTTAATATGCCGCTCATTATCGCCGTCTATAAATAATAAAGCTTCTCTAAGCGGTATATACTCAAGCGGATTAACCTTTTTGCCTTTAAAATGTATTACCGTCCCTTTATGGTCTATAATATCTCTATCAAGTGTATAGGTAGGATCATAGTAAAAAACTTTATCTTCCTTAGCTTGAATAATACCTTCAACCTGAGGCGGTCTTTCAATATACTGCCTTGTTCTTTCTTTCATATCTTCATTGATTTTATTCAAATCCGCTGAAGCGAGTTTTTTCTTAATAAATTCAATAATATCTTCTTCGGCTATCTCGTATGTATGCCCGCTAACCCCGAAATCTTTTGCATTAAGTAATGAAGGAACTATTAGATTTGCAATTAATAAAATAAGCCCAAGTTTGTTTATCACATTAACCTCTCTACACACTGCTCAACCGTAAAGCCTTGCTTCCTCATGTTTCTAACTTGTACTACCTCTTCTGCAGTTGTGGAATAAAGTTTGGCTGAGAATTTATCCAGCATCAGCCTTCCTATCTGCCAGCTATTATTCTTGTGCCTAATCATAAATTCCGAATAAGCCCCCTTAAGACCCGCCAGATCCGTAACTATTGAAATCTCGGCATCATTCATACCAAGCTTCTCTTTAAGCATTAACTCATCTTCACCGCTTGCCGATAAAATTATCCTCCAATCTGATTGCGATAAAATAGCTGCTGCCGCCGGACTTCTACTTTCATCAAAATCCTTCATAAATTGGGTAGCAACAATTAAGCAACCGTTATACTTTCTGGTTCTTCTGGCAATCCCTTCAAGGAATGCTTTAATTGCCGGGTGAGTTAATAGCCTCCAAGCTTCATCTATAATAAGTGCAAGCCTTCTTTCTCTTGCCCTCATTTTGGTATATACTAAAAATACAACCGTAATTAATACCGAGTTTTGCAATACTACACTATGTTCAAGGTCGCTAAGCTCAAAAACTGAAAGCATTTGCTCGATATTAAGACTTGATTCTCCGTTAAAATATTTAGCGTATCTGCCGTTACTATATGCCCTTAGTACATATGCTATCTTATCTGCTATATCTTTGGTTTGAGCCGTTCTTAAGTGAGCGTTATTAATCAGTTCATCTCTGATATCGGCAAATCCGCCGCTTCTACCCTTTTTTCTCAGTACCTCTATTACGGCATCTGCCATTACCGCCTTATAAAGCCCGATCTCTGAAGAAATTGTATCGTTTTTATCAATATTAACCACTATACACAAAATAGAGACTATAAGATCAATAAACGGCTCTTCAAAAAACTCTTTATACTCCTCGTCGCTCTCTCCGTCATTATGCTCTTTATATAATGAAAAAGGGTTTATACAGAAGCTACCTCCTCCGAAGTCTACAAAATCCCCGCCCAATAACCCGCAGATATTTTGAAAACTCCTACCGTCATCAAGAATAATAACTTGTCCTCCGAACCTTAAAGATGCAGCCGTATATTCCTGTAACCATACCGATTTACCCGATCCTGACTTCCCTACGACAATTCCGTTGAAATTACCGTTAATATCATCAGCCGTCTTATAATTATCAAAGAAAAATATTTGTCCTCTTCTGCCGGCAAACATCATAAGCGGGCTTCCGTAGTTTTGGATATCGGCAAATACAGGAAGTAAGCTCATACAAGTACAGGAAAGTAATTGTGCGGATACTTTCAGCTGATCAAGTATTTGCCAACTCTCACCTATTCCAAAAGGTAGCGTGGTTAGAAAACTATTTACCGTATCGTATTTTACTTTTTCAATTGAAAAGTTGAGACGCGCAAAATGATCTATAAAAATCTGTTCGTATTTATCTTCAAGCTTAGAGTTATTGATACATGCAACAATGTACATAACCCCCTTACCAATTCGCTCATTTTGGTTAAGCTTAGCACTTACAAACTGCCAATCTTCTATCTCCTCTATCATTTTAGGAAAAAACATAGGAAGCTTTGATTCACCTTGCTTGGTCTTAATCATACGGTATTTGTCGGCACTCCTTTCTGAGCTTTCTTTACTCTTAAGCTGAAATCCGAAAGTAATATAAAAAGGACACGGGAGCCCAAAACCTCCGTCAAACTGCCCCATTAAATCTACGCTATTTTCTATCCGCCAAGTATCCGGTAGGTCGACTACCTCAAATACCAAATATTTAAATTTTTCTTCTTCATTTGAAAAAACGACTCCGTCTTTTACCATTTCCACTTGGTGAGAAGAGCTAAAATATTCCCTTACATCTTCTTTTTTCTTTAAATTGGAGTTTTTATATAAACTTTTATCAGGGTTAATAAATTCCCCTACCAGACTTGCTAAGTCCTTATCATTTATGTTTATTACATCACAGTTGATTCCCTTCAGTCCTTCTCTTATTTTATCTTTGAGTGCCTCAAGCCTATATATCCCGTCTTTAATTCCGGAAGAGGTTTTAGGTTTTGGAATGGAAAAACAAAAATACAGCTCAAAATTTCTCACCACAAAACTGCGTCTTTCTCCTAAAATACTTTCCCAAGAACCTTTCTCAAATAATACCTTTCTTTCATCTGCAATCCGTTTAAACAGCTCACTATTTGCACCGCTCCTATGCCAATAATCAACCAAATCTCCTACTCTGGGTGAAGCATAATTAATTACTTGCACAATGCAGTCTTGAGGTATGCCGTTATTAATTATCCCTCTTAAAACTTGTTTTGCTCCGTTATCTACCCCTGAAAAATGGCTGGTCTTTATAATGCAACTTAAAGTCGTATCGTTCTCGAATACTCCGTATTTAACGTGATATTTACGGTAACTTATAAAATCAAGTAAGCTCGGATCTTTATATTTTTCTTTATTATCGTTAGCAAATGCCTTCCTTGCTTTATATGAAGAACTAATGCTCTTTATATCCTCTCTTAATTCCCTAAAATATTGCTTAATTGTATTCATTTAATTTATCTCAACTTCTGAAATACTCTGCCCGCCTAAAGTATCTTCATTAATCAATACTTTCTTCTTTGCGCTTACTTTGGTATTTAATATAATTTGCTCTCTTGCAATACTATCGGCATATTCAAGCGAGCTACACCCGACTCCCTTGTCAAGCGGGCAATCCCACGTACTTTTATAGCCTGAGCTACAAGCAGTCATTGCGAATAAACTAAGTAAACAGAGTGTTTTACTTTTCATTTTTATCCTCTTCGTTTAAGCTAAACCCTTCAATAAATATTACGTTGACTGCTATTCCCTCATTAATAGAAATCACAGGTTGGTATTGTTCCATTTTTTTAATAAAATACTCTAATAACTTGTCACTGCTTGAGCTTACTCCTGCCCCTAACCCTCTAGTTGCTATATCCTGAACTTTTTGTTTATCAGTCATTAGCGTACCGTTAGTAAGAGCCAAAGGTGTTTGGCTTAATTGAGCAACCCCGCTCCCAAATCCCCCTACTATCCCGGCTAAAAAGCTTTTAAGAACTAAATCTCCCTCTCTGGAAATTACCTCACCTCTAATTCCGCTTTTACCCCTTGAGGCAATATAACCCTTAACCGGCAGCTCAATAGCCGTACGACCATCTTTAGTACAAGTCATACTTACAGGCTGTAAGGTAACTTTTTCACTTGATATATTTCCTTTTGCTTTTGCCAAAAGTAAGCATCCGATTAGCCTATTAGACTCTATATAATTTGCGCCATTCCCGGCTGATACTAACTTACCCGTTATCCTCATTAATACTTGATCAGGGTCTGCTTCGGCACTTATTCCAACTCCTGCATCTACTCCTGCAATTATTTTGGCTTCAACATAACTAAGTGCAGGTATATAATCTCCAACCTTCTTAATCTTTTTCTTCTTTACAAATGATTTACTCTCCATATTGTCTTGAGATTGTCTTTTTAAATGTTCCGCCTGGATTTTATTAACTTCTTCTTGAAACTTTCTAACGTATTTTTCTTCGAGTTCAGCTTTTAAGTTAACCATTAATTCACTTAGCTCTTCCTTACTTACTTTATCCTTTTCAATGCGCTCTTTAAGCTCTTCCTGCTCTTTTTTATTTATAATCTGGCCTTGCTTCACTTCCTCAATTTTTTTCTCAGCATCTTCCGTCCACAATTTTTCATTGCTAACTCCGTTTGCAAGCTCTTCTATCTCTATCTTTTTAATTAAATTACCATTCTCTTCCTGATTAACCTTAAATCCTGTTTTCGATCTCGTATCCGTTTCAATTGCGATGTATATCGCAATTGCTAACATAAACAGCAGCAAAGCTCCTAACCTTAATTGTCTTTTTCTTGCTTCTTTTGTATTACTTTGGCTTGCTAGAAAGGTATTACCAAACCATTCTTTAACCTTATCAAATATATCCAATATCTTATCCATTATTGCTGCTCTCTGATTTTAATTAAAATTGCTTCTTCACCTGCGTTCAAATATTCCTTATTCAGGTATAAAGCAAAGAACCCTTCTTCTAGGAAATCATTAAGCTTAAGTGCTAAGCCCGATTTACTAACATTGGTGATAATAATTTTCTGCGCATATAGGTGCTTTCCGACAATTTCTCCGGCCTGCTCGAGAAGCAACCCGTTAGTAGTTTTTAATTTTTTATATAGTTTTTTAATGGTAAATCCGATGTAGGGCTTAGGTTTAAGAGATATATCTATAATCTTTGCAATCCGACTTTCGTTATCTTTCGATATCTTTTCATTAAAAAAGTTTACTTTATGTTTTTTAACCGGCCTTGGTTTACTTTTAACGCCCACAAATATTTGAGTAGAAGGGATATCCCTTACATCTAATATAAATTTATAAGTATGGCCTAAACTGGTTTTTATAAAGAAGTTAATAGGTTTTTCCGCATTTACTTTTAAATATAAATCCTTACCAGATACGGTATATTCAATCTCTCCTCCAATTGAGTGCACGGTATCAATGTTTCCTGCCTCAAATACTATCCGTGTGATTTCCTGCCTTGAAGCTATCCCTACGACAGTATCATTATTTGCTATTGTAAACTTCTGTTCTTTGGCCATTTCAGGAATGTTATTTATTTCAGCTAAAGCTGTACTGCCGTATAAAATACTAATAATTAAGCAGCTAATCTTAACTGTTCTTTTCATTTTTTACCTCACTAAATGACTTGAGGTTTACTACTCCGCCCCTATTTACAAAGGAGACTTCATATTCTTTAAACTTCCGATCAATCCGACTATTTCCTAAGTATGTTTCCAGATACCCGCTTACTTTTACGTTTAAGTCTTTGCTATCTATTTCAAATTTTTGGATATCGTTAAATATGTAAAAGTATCCGCGCTCTTTAATATCTAAACTAAGCTTTTCAAGTTGTGCTTTAAATTCCTGGTAGCTTTGGCTATCAATTTGCTTTAATAAACCCTGCTTTACATATTCGATGTTTTCTTTCCTCAACGAAAATAACAGATAAATAATTTGTTCCGCTCTAAGTTTTAAATATTCTTCCGAAACAAAACCGGTTCCGACCGCCAACTCCTTATCTAAAGTCGGCACTAATATTACTATCTTTTCTTGATTATTTAGTTTGACGGCAAGCATAACATTAGAGATAAGCATAGTTGCCATACATAAAACTAAAACATTCCGCTGTAATCTTAACTTACTATTAACTACTTCCATTTCTTTAATTCCATATTCATTTTCCTTTGATGCCCTTGCACACCGCGAATAAAATTAACTTCACACGGCAGGTACCAATAAATAAACCTGACTAATCTTCTGGTTATTGATCTGCTTCTGTATCTGGAAAATACATTTGCTCCAATCACCCCTGCCACCATTCCCCAAATCGGTTGGTCAAATAAAAATAACGCACTCCAAATCACCATAAATACCATTAACGTATCAATAGGTATTCCTACACACCTTATCGGATTATCTAATGTCTTTGGAATGCGATAGCTCATATTGTTAAACAGCAAACAACATGTTAACTATGCTGACCGAAAAGGCGAGCAACAAACCGACTCCAAAGGAACCTAAGACATACTTCATTGAAAACCCTAGCACACCTATAAATGCAGCAACCGCTATAGCAATCACGGTAATCAACTTACCGGCACTTCCCGTTATCCAACCGGCTATCTTATCAAACATCGATTTGAAGGCATCGACATTATCAGCCGCAAGCCCTATTTCCGGGACAAACAACATAGCAACCAAAGCAACAGCTCCCATAGTTTTAAGGTGCTCATTGTTACTTATACAAACATATTGCTTAACTATTTGATGGTTTGTTTTCTCGCTTAACAAAGCTATTTTTTGCTTTAGCCCTGTAATTAAGCTTGGTGGTTTTTTATTCATATATCCTCTTGTATTAAGTCGATTAAAAAATTCATAAAGAAAAAGTTTACCTTTCTCTTTACAACCCCTCTCCCTTAATTCCCTATAGTTTTTATAGTGAATCTTGTTGCTCATCGTTTTTCTCCTCATTATGAACGATGATTAAGCTGATTGCAGCTCCATATGCCTATAATATTAATTAAAATTAGTTTTTCTCTTGCAGTTGCCCGGAAACTAGGCCGGACATTAGCCAAGCTTGCTACAACTATTGGAGACATAGTTAGTAATATCAAAATATGCTTAAAGTACCGTTGTTGAGCATTTGTAAATTCTTTTGCCTTGGATTGTCGGTTCATTGTATACCGCCTTCTAGGTTATTTTGAATGAATACCGTCTTTGTATGTGCCGATTGAAATTTGTTTTTAGGATAGTATATATCCTTGCTACCCTTTCTTTGCGTATCACTTGATATTTTTGTTATATTAATAGTAAGCACTAACCCTTCTTCCGGAGAGTTTGCTAAAAATACGTCAGAAGGTAATATTTTAACCGGGATATAATCCAGTTCACCGAACAACCTCACCTTTTTACCCTTGATCAGAAGCTGCTTAGCCAGTTTAAATAACTCTTTATCCCAAATAAATGCACTATACCTTCTTTCTCCATGGGTAAGTTCATCGGTATCAGAATCAAAGCTTATTCTCTTACTAACTTGTATTCTAAACAATCCGAATTCTTTTCCTTTCTCGGTACGTTTAATTTCTATTCCTTGAATAACAGTTCCGCAAAGTTGGATATATGCTCCACTTATTAACATATTCTTGCTCCTTAATTCTATGCAGCAGTAAGGGATAAGCACTTGCTGCTTTATTACATTTATCTTTATTGAAATATGTAAAAACTAAGCTGTTAACTCTTCAGGCAATATTTCTTCTTGCTCTTCAATAAAGGTCTCCTCTTCTACCTCGGACATAGATGGTTCCGCCAATACTGCTATTCCTGATTTACTTCTAACTAGGATGATGTTGTGGGCTTTTGTTCCAGGTGCAGTCGGTTGAATTACATCTAATTCTCCTATTAAGAGAATTTTCTTGCCGGTCTTAAGAAGAGGCTCCATTTTTACTAATAAGTGCTCATTCCAAACAATTGCTTTATACCACTTTGCAATGGACTTAGGTGCACCATTTTGAGATGAAGACTTTACCTTTTTATTTACAGCTATAGATAAAACCCCATAGGGTTTACCCTCTCGTGTAGATCTGATTTGTATATCACTACCTAATCTACCAAGTATTTCTACATACGCTCCGCTTCGCATAATTATCTCCTATATATCAAACAGTAACAGTTTAGCATTACCGCCATTTTTACTTGCTAATTGCTCGGAGATCTGATAGATTGGAATTCGGATATAAAGGTCTATCAGACCTCTAGATAGAGTGGTTAGATCCAAACTGATCACTCTATCTGAAATTTTTATTTAATTAGCGCTATCAGTGCGCTGTATATAACGCAACTACCTGCTCGCTATATAATTATACATGAGCTTTATATACACCGCAAGTATTTTTATATACATTTCTTATAATTATGATAAAATATATTTTCAAAAAAACTATTTATCAGTAATGAGCGTCTTTGCAAATAACTTAAAAGCCCAAGTGCTTAATAGAATGAAGGAAAAGAACCTTGGCCCGATTGAGCTCGAAAAAAGAGCAGGCTTAAATCGCGGTGCTGCGACGAATATAATTCATGGGCGTTCTAAAAATCCAACTCTTGAAACAATTTCGTCAATTGCAAATGTTTTAAACTGTACAATCGATGAACTCTTAGAAGATCCGGAAAAAACTGTAATAAAAGCTGTTAAAAAACAAGATATCCAATACGAAACATTAATTGATCTATTTTACCAAGTATTAGATCATACTGTACTTTGCATAAAGAATTTAAAGCAGGACCTATCTCTAGACCAATTTCTAGATGTATTAAAAGAAGGATATGTCTATTCCCTTTTAAAAAATAACAAACAGGTAGATAAAAAGTTTATAGAATGGATTATTGATAAAAATGCTAACCTTTATTAACCTGGTAGCCTCGAAGTATTTAAGTATATAAATAAATTTTTCTGCTTCTATTAAAATAATATCTATATATAATTTAGCTTTATATCTGATGTGAAAATTTTAGGTAAAACTTGTCATTACAACACCTTAACTTAAAGGATTAACTGCGCAGTATATTTTTATGTTATTTTTATTTACATTAATTGATCTTAATAAAAGAAATATAGTATTGTTCACCAATAACTTTACTAACAGAATATAAATGTTTCTCTAATTCATTGTAATTCGGGTATATTATTTTTTCGTTTTCTAATTTTACTACCTGGTAAGCTTTGCTATGTAGTTTTTTAATTAACTTAGTATCACTTATTCTATCTTTATATTCATCTATCATAACTTCTAACTGATCGTTATTTTGAACAAAAAAGATAAAATTTTCTTTCTTGTCATTAATTAAATAATATATGCCTGTATAATCAATTAAATAACATTCTGTAACATTGTTTTCTTTACATACTTGATAAAAATATTCTTTAATTAATGGGTTGCCTACAAAATAAAAATCAGGATCATATTTAATCAATGAATTTAAAGATGGAAAAAGCCCTGTAAAATAGTGTTTTATCTGATCTTTCAATTTTTGATTTAACTTTAAAGCAAAATTTTCTTTATAGTCCTTTTCTAAATAATCGTCGATTAAGTTACCTTTTAAATCTATAGCTTCTCTTGGATCTAATCTACCAGTAAGCAATATTTTTCTAGCGTTACAAAACTCACTAGCTTGCTTAAACAAATCTACACCTGATATGTATGGCATATCATAATCGCATATTATAGCAGAGATCAGATTATACTTGTCCTTGTTTTCAGCTAATTTAAAAGACTTTTTGAGGTCGATTTTAAGCTCTCGGATAGAAAAATCATATTCTTGGTATTCAGCTATGGAATCTGGAATATCGAGTTGTGAGTGGTCGACTATAAATTTTAAAGCTTTTTGGGGAGAAGTAAAAAAATGCAGCCTATTATGATTTTGTTCTATCATAGGCTCTAATATCTCAAGAATTCCTGCATCATCATCTATAATTATAATATTCGTTGGCCATGAGAATGGGATCATTTTTATCCTCTATTGTTTAAATGTTTTGGAAAGTAAAGTATAAATTTTGTATAAACCCCATGCTTTGATTCGCACTTTATATCTCCCTCATGTTTTTTCATTGCTTGATTACAAAAATATAAACCTAAACCGGCTCCATTTCTTTTAGTAGTATAATAACTTCGAAATATTACTTCTTCCATATCGGGAGGAATCCCTGGCCCGTTATCTTCCACATAAATAATGTTATATTTATCATTAACTCCAGTATTTATTTTTATAGACCCGCCAGGTGTATTTTTTAAGTAATAAATAGCATTATTCAGAAGATTATATAGTAAGTGATAAAATAGAGATTTATCAACATTAAGTTTAAAATTATATAAACAATTGATCTCGATCATTTTCATTTCCTCTTCCGATTGGAAAGGGTAATTGCTCATAATATCATTCAATAATTGGTTAATTGGCGTCTCCTCTAACTCTGTTATAATCTCCGCTCCTTGAAGTTTATAACTAATCATTTCTATTGTATTTCCTATATACTTCAGGTTTTTATAAAAATCGTTTTGTATACCTTCTAAAATATCCATATTATTTTCGTTAATAACTTTTTTAAACCTATTATTAATTGATGAAAATCTTAATAATGGTGTTTTTAATTCATGCGTAATCATTCCGCCTAAATTTTTAGCAATGGTTATTCTTTGCTCGTCGGTTTCTTCACTTCTTTTTTTAAAAAACATATTTAAGAAGAACACAAAAGCTAACATATATATAAACCACGTTACTCCTTCCGTATTACTTATAATATTGTTATTTGGGATAAATAAAATGCAGAGAAGTGTTAGAAATATACCTGTATATAGCAGTATTAAAAACATTATCCAGTTTACAATTACTGATAATATAAATATTGAAAGTAAAAAAGATATAAGACAATTTGTGTTAAAATTTGTTATATATAAAATATAAAAAGGCATTATTACTAAACTAAATGTTATAGTAATAAACCAGAATAAAGATTCATATTTTTTAATATCCTTATTTAATTTATCTTTTAATAAAACAACTACGCATAATATCCCAGATATGAAAGCTAAAATAATACTTTGAACATTAGTTTCAACAAAATTTGTAAAGTACCTAGCAATTTGGTTTATTAACATAAAAATCGCAAAACCTTGATATGGTATACTATCTTGTTCGGTATTTCGATCACAAAACTTTATTAAATCGAGGTTAGATATTTTTAAAATAAACTTTTTAAATCTCTTTTTACCTGAACTAAGAGATGTTTTTGGCACTATTAAACATCTTTCAACATTTTTTGCTTTTTGAATGGCAGAATATAAAAGAAAAGTGCTTATGTTTGCAACCACGCTTGGAATAGTACTATAAATATATGTTTTATCTTTTAATTTTAAGACTTCCCACATAATAAAAACAGATAATCCCGCTGTTGCCCCATATATAAAAGATTTGTAATTTCCTTTTATACCAAATATTCCAAGCAACAGCGGGGCTACTATAATTGGCCCCCAAAAATTAGTAGCATATATTGCTAACTCAAATATATTTTTAAAATTTAGTGCTATTAAAGCTGCTAAAATACCTACAAAAACAGTTAAAATCCTTGTATATAATAATTCTTTTTTAGTAGATAAATTTAATTTGAGAGGTTTTGCAACATCATTAACCAAGCTTATACTTATCATATTTAAGTAAGCATCAGCAGTAGACATAAGAATAGAAAGAAGACCTATAATTACTAATCCCTTTATTCCAATAGGCGTTAAAGTGTTTACCAACTTGAGAAACGCATGGTTAGGATCTATTGAGGGGTAAAGCTTTAATGTTATTAAGCCTATAAATCCAGCAATAGTAGTAAATATAAAATCAATGATTGCAGTTGATATAAAAGATTTTTTTATTTGATCAATATTTCCTGCCATTAACATTCTTTGTACAAAAGGAGGAGATAATAATGGTAAGGCCATGTACAAAAAAACGAAAAAGTATTTTTTAAACATGTCTGAACTAGGAAATATAGTTTTTTTATCCCATGGTAGAGAACTAATTAGCTCTTTATATCCTCCGACTTCCTGAATCCCTATACTTAATATAATGGGAATAGTTATTATTATAATTATAAATTGTAAGACATCAGTATATACAATAGCTTTTATACCACCAAATGCCGAAGATATGGTAACTATTAAAGATCCAAGAATTATTGCAAATTTTTCATCTATATTAAAAAAATAACTTGATATATAACCTAATGCTAGAACTTGCGCCGCCATTCTTCCGGTGCATAATAATGCTCCTGATATGCCGGTAATAATTCTCGCGTTTTCACCATATAGCCTCCCCATTATCTCACCTACTGATACAAACCCAAAAAACCTTTCCATTCTAGGAGCTATAAAATAGGCTATTATAAGCATCCCCAAGCTTACACCATACTTAGCCACAATAACAATTATTCCAAATTTATAAACTTCCGTTGAGGTTCCAAGCGATGATCCACCACCAACCAAGGTCGCTATAACGGTTATAGCAAGAATAACACCTGAAATATTTCTATTGCCAACTGCATATTCTCTTAAGTTTTTAATTTTAGTGCCTGATATTACACCTAATATTAAGTTTGAAATTAAAAAAATTATTACAATAGAGATATCTAAATACATAGGGTATTTTGTTCGCGGTTACATCTTATATTTTTTAATCTTTCTAGAGTTAAGCTGTATTTAAATCTTTCCGCTCCAAATTTTTCAACAACCTCACTTAATTCAAAACCACAAAATTGCAGAATTTTGTTTGAAGCGAGATTGTCAGGTCTTGCATAAGCAATAATTTCATTAATTGTTTCAATATTACTTACTGAGGTAATATAAGGAATGAATACATTTGTAAGAGCAAAAGCCGCCTCCTTAGCAAAACCCTTGTTCCAAAATTTTTGATGAAAAAGAAACCCAAGTAAGCCAGTATTGTCACTTCTTTCAAATGATGAGATAAAAATATTACCCATAAATTCGTTAGTTTCTTTATCAAATATTGACATACTGCTATAAGGATTTTTTTCTTCCCACCTTTTTATATTAATATCTATCATTATTTTTATTCTTTCTGGATTACGGATATTTCCATCAGTATATTTTTCCATAACTTTTTCATCCCCATATAGAGATATAAAATTATCTAAATCATTTTTAAAAGTTTGCCGAATATATAATCTTGCAGTCTGTATAGAATAAATTGGATCGATTGTTACTTTACATATTTCTTTTTCAAATGTTTTATTTAACATACTATCCATACCTTTTTAGTTTATTTTTAAATCATATTTATCATCTTTGTATTAATGCTATGGTATTAGTTACTGAGAGAATTTTCATAATCAATTATGTTTTTTAAACTATAAAGAAAATTATCTTTTACTTTCTTCCTAATAAGAATTTATTTTCATATTATAAATAAATTTTTATTTAATTCTACTTAATTTTTTAATTTAATATCTTCTTATTTGATATTCTTATATTAAATATTATTTATATTATAGTATTTAATTAACACCAATATTACTTATCAATATTACTTATAATTTGATTAGCATTTGATTCTATGCTGATTTGATTGTAATTTATTACTATATTTGATGAGCTATTTGTACATATATGACTTTTAGCTTCATTAATAAAAGCTTCTTCACTTTTTCGTATATAATGATGCAACTTAAATTGGGTATATACATATTCAGCAAATGCCATCTCCCAACCTTGCCTTCTAAACTCTTCCTTAAAAGGATCTACAACTTTGTATTCCTGTTTATCACTAAACATGTATTCTTCAAATTCTTTCCTCCCCTTCTCTTCCCCTGCCCTACTCCAACTATCTTCTAGCTCAGCTAACGCCTTACTTCTAAGTTCATTCGCTATTTTCTGTACCTTTATTTCTATAATCTCTTCTTTCCTTCTTTCTTCTGCCTTACGTTTATTCTCTTCTCTAAACTTTATAATTTCTTTTTCCCTTATCTTCTCTCTTTCCTT
>NZ_JSWE01000209.1 GCF_000815465.1 Candidatus Jidaibacter acanthamoeba
ATTACATCTAAATGACCATGTATAGAAGCAACCAAGAAAGCATTATTGCCTTTTGTATTAATTGAGTTAATAAATTCCGGTTTCAGATATAATAGATATTCCATTATATCTAATTTCCTATGCCGAACAGCAAATAAGAAAGCATTATCTTCATCTTTATTTAATGAATCTATGAATTCAGGTTTTATTTGTAAAAGATATTTTATTACATCTAAATGACCATGTATAGAAGCAACCAAGAAAGCATTATTGCCTTTTC
>NZ_JSWE01000210.1 GCF_000815465.1 Candidatus Jidaibacter acanthamoeba
GTAGTACCTGCGCTAATAAATGCTTTAGAGTATAGTAATGGTGAGCTCAATATGAGTGTAGCTGAAGCACTGGTTAAAGTGGGAGCAGGGCATGTAGATATAGTAGTACCTGCGCTAATAAATGCTTTAGAGTATAGTAATGGTGAGCTCAATATGAATGTAGCTGAAGCACTGGTTAAAGTAGGAGCAGGGCATGGAGATATAGTAGTACCT
>NZ_JSWE01000211.1 GCF_000815465.1 Candidatus Jidaibacter acanthamoeba
AAACAGCATATAATACCATCCGAGGTATTGAGACAATCAACATGTTATTCAAGGGGCAGCTTTATCACTTGCATAAGAGCTCACCTATAAATATTAAACACTTTATTGAGAGACAATTTAACTTGCCAACTCCTGCTTATATGTTCTAAAAAACCCCATAAAACTAGATAACTTCTTCATCCAATTCCATTCTTTGCAACGCTACCTTCCTTTAACCAAGCTATATTAAGCTCTATTTTTTACTAATAAAATAAATAAAATACTTAAGCAGGTTTAGTAGGTATATGGAAAATATTATATACAAGAAAGATATAGCAATATGGTTAAAGAGTTGATATATTCTTCAAAGAGATATCAACTGCTCTTATGTGTGGAGATAGAATAGAGTTAAGGGGGCTTGGTTCGATGGTGGTAAAGAAGAGAGCAGCAAGGATTGCCAAGAACCCGAGGAATGATCATAAGATAGAAGTAGGTGATAAGGGATCACTGAGCTTTAGGCCAAGCAAAGAGCTTATTAAAAGGTTTAATAAAGTTAGTAACTGATAAATACATACATATCTTAACTAGATTTTAGTGCTTAGTATATTGGGTTAATGGCATTTTAGAACATAATAAAAATAGATAAAGTATGATAGAAAAAAACACTCAATTTTATGAAGCAATAGAGAAGGGTGATAAACAAAAAGTTATAGAACTTATTAATGAAGATCCGACATTACTAGGATACACCATTGGAGACGGTACTTCTGCGATACATTGGGCAACCTATGAAGGGTACAATGAGATAATTGAGTTTCTAATAAGCAAAGGTGTGGATGTTAATGCAGAAACCGATGAAGGAGAAACTGCCCTACATATTGCTGCCTATGAAGGATATAATCAAACTGTAGAGTTATTATATAGGAATGGTGCAGTTTTTTCACCGTTAGAAGTATATGACAACTTACAAGAGGGAATAAAAGGAAATATTATTAAAGATGAAAAGTTAATAAAAATAATAAGGCATAATATGATAAGAAGGTTGGAAGAGCTTAGTCTAATTCAACTAAGCACCATAGGTGATAATACCGATAACATAATTACCAAAATTAAAGAAAGTATTAATTTTGGTAATAATCCTTTTATGGAATTAATTATAGATGCTCTTGTTATTAGTGATATAAAAATAGAGAATGATTGCATACAGAGTTATAATGTAGAAAATATATTTGATAATTTGTATAGTCAAAGTGCTTATAATTCGTATTATAAGTGCCTATATTTCTTTATTGAAAATGGTTTTAGGCTGAGTGATATTGTTTCTGTAGCTGAGCCTGCGCACGAAAATAAGCAAGATGTAAAAAAACAAAGGATTGAGAATCCGGCAATAGAACAAGAGGTGCGCATAAAAAGAAAGATTCCAAAACTTTTTGCTATTATAGCTCAGCATATAGCCAATGGCTCTATAAATGAATGTAGAGGGTATGCAAGTATATATCAAAGAATACAGGAAGATAATATAGCAGTAGGAGAAGTTATTGTTCCTATGGAAGTAAAGGAAAAGATTCTAGACTGTCTGGTTGATAGGAGAACTGATGCCACCTTTGAAGTACTGCCATCTAAGCAGGAAGCTAACTCATGGATTAGCAAAGCTTTGAAACAGGAATTTATAATCTTGCGTAGTAGTTAAAGTTTATGAACTAATATACAAATATTAAGTATTAATCTTTTGCAATGTTATCGGTAATTATGAGTAGTTAGTTACAGTAAAATACTTGATTGAAAATGAGGCAGATATAAAAAAACAGCCTGAGCTTTGGCCATCTTACAATTAAATATTTATTTCCTATATCAAAAATATTTAAATAACTTCTTACATATTTAAATTGGCATACTGTTTTTTATTTTTGCCTTACAAAATATAAGCTATCTTTTAACCGTATGGGATAAACCCTCATAGCCATAAAGGAAGAACAAGTTGATAACCAAGCGAGTAGCTATATTATTGTTATTTATTTTAATAATTAGTAGCATAAAATTAACAATAATAGTGTATTTAAGTAATATAAATATTTTATGGAATTATACTAGTATTCATTACTATTAGTAATAATTAATATGTGAATATGTAATTGGTAACTTTATTAATAAGAGGAATAATATGAGTTTTTCTAATCCCTTTAGTTTATCTGAATTAGACGGAAGCAACGGTTTTAAGATTAACGGGGCAGTAGTAGGTGGGAATGCAGGCCATGCAGTAAGCAGTGCAGGGGATATAAACGGCGATGGTATTGCGGATCTGATTATTGGCGCTGAAAGTGTTAATTACCCGGCAGGGGCTAGTTATGTAGTATTTGGAAGCAAAACTCCATTTGCCTCAAGTATTAACGTATCTGATCTGGATGGAAGCAATGGTTTTAGACTAAACGGGGCATCGGGTGATAATGCAGGCATTTCAGTAAGTAGAGCAGGGGATATAAACGGCGACGGCATCGATGATCTGATTATCGGTGCATATCGTGCTAATTCTAATGCAGGTGCAAGCTATGTAGTATTTGGAAGTAAAACCCCGTTTTCTTCAAGTATTAACTTATCCGGTTTGGATGGAAGCAATGGTTTCAAACTAAACGGGGCAGCTAGTGATAGTGCAGGTAATTCGGTAAGCAGTGCAGGGGATATAAACGGCGATGGTATTGATGATTTAATTATTGGTGCTCCTAACGGTAATTCTAATACAGGGGGTGGTTATGTAGTATTTGGAAGTAAAACCCCGTTTTCTTCAAGCATTAACTTATCCGGTTTGGATGGAAGCAACGGGTTCAAACTAAACGGGGAAGTATCGAGTAGCTTTTCAGGTAATTCAGTAAGCAGTGCAGGGGATATAAACGGCGACGGTATTGATGATTTAATTATTGGTGCCCCTTATGCTAATTCTCAGAAAGGAATAAGTTATGTAGTATTTGGAAGTAAAACCCCGTTTTCTTCAAGCATTAACTTATCCGG
>NZ_JSWE01000212.1 GCF_000815465.1 Candidatus Jidaibacter acanthamoeba
AAAACTCACTTAACTCACATGGGTAAAGGGAAAATATACTTTAACTTTGATTTGATCAACAAAGCCGTTTTTTGTTAGTTTTTCTTCATCTTCAGTATTTAACTTTAGTCTTTTTGATTTAAGTTTTGGCATTATACGTGATAAGACAGTTTCCTCAGGATAAGGTGACTCTCTCTTTTTTAACCACTGATTCAAAGTAAATCTTTTGTTGCCGTCAGCTGCCTGGCTTGCCTCTTTATTTGATAAAGATATTATATCTTGTCTTTTCTTCTCTTGGGGACCTTCATCTTTTTTTTCTAAATGAAGCGGTATATTATTTTGCTGCTGTTCTTCATTTTTAATTTCTTTTTCCAACATCTTGCTCACCTCGCCTGTCTCAACATCGAGAAAAAAACCTGAATAATTCCACTTAGAATTAATTTTAGCGCCTGAAAAAATTATTAGTTCTTTATTTTGACTTATTTCTTTAATAAAATTCATATATATTTTAATATGTTTTTTTGATTTTTCAGAAGAGTCGCCTCCAAGAAACCCTACTCTTAATCGATCAGCTTTACTTTGTCTCTCTGCGTAGTCCGGAAATGAAGTAGAGATTATATCGTGTAATTGTTTTATATCTATACTACGTACTAATGCCGTAATTTTTTTTATTGGATCGTGGATTGTTAATGCCGTATCCTGCACAAGGTGTTGGGTAAACAAAAAGTATGTTCCTTCACCAGCTTTTGCTATACCTATTGTTCCGGATTGTACTTCTTTCATTTTACTATTCCTGAATATTTAATTATAAATATATATGACTCTTTATAAACTATATTTACATAAAAAACTTTTAAAAATAAATAATAATTTATTATTTATGCTTATTACCTTGCAACTCCCTTAGTGAGCGAGTTGGCAACTTTACTACAAAAAGATTTTTTAGTTTTGGTATTATCCGTACCAAAAGAATTAACCTGACCGGACGCTTCTTCTTTTTGTTCTTGCTGTTTTGGTTGCCTTGACTCAAGTGTTTTTGCTCCAATTTGCTTCGCTTATCTTGTCTATGGTCTTTCTTATGCTCTTCATCCTCATCTTCATCTCTAATTTTACCGAGAATGTCCTCCTCTTTACAGGATAATTGAACTTTCTTTCTTTTTCCTGTTATAACTTCTTGCTCTATCTGCTCTTCTTCAAGTGTACTAATACTGTGGTTGGTCGTATACTCAATAAGCTTTTCCCCTTAGCTCATCAGTTCAAACGGTACCGTCAACTTAAAAATATGCAAGGAATATATTATTAAAAGAGTGGTGAAATAGTTTGAGTTTTCTAATGTATAAGAGGCATAAGTATCCTTCTGAAATAATAAGATATGTGGTTATGCCATATCATAGGTATTGTTTAAGCCTGAGAGATATATCTGAAATATTGTTATACAGGAGCATAGAAGTAAGCCATGAAAGCATCAGGGAATGGAATAAGAAGTTTGGGCCAATAATAACAAATAATATACGCAGGAGAAGGCAATATACTGCCCAAGGCAAGTGGCATTTAGATGAGATGAGAGTAGTCATAGGAGGAGAAGTTTATTGATTATATCGAACAATAGATAGTAATGGAGAAGAGTTAGATATTTTCCTGCAAAAGAGAAGGAATACCAAAGCAGTTAAGAGGTTTTTTAAGAGGCTACTGAAGAGATGTGGTTTTGTCCCGAGGGTCATAATAACTGATAAGTTAAGGAGCTATGGTTCTACTAAGCAGTTTATACTTAAATCTACTGAACATAGGAAACATAAGCGATTAAACAATATAATAGAAAACTCGCATCAACCCACTAGGCAAAAAGAGAGACTGATGAGGAAATTTAAGGACCCAGGAGCTACACAGCTATTTTTATCATCATGTGGTCAATTATTAAACTTATTCAAAGTAGGTAGGTATAAGTTTAAAGCAGAAAATTACAGGCAAAAAATGAAAGCAGCTTTTACATTATATAATGATGCTGCCTCTCAATACTGCCATGCTTAATACATAATAAGTTCTTTACCCAATAGCATAATATCTGCCTATATAACTTAAGTTGATGGTGCCGGGATACTAAATTTCTTCCAATAAAAGGTATTAAGCAGCTTTCCTACTTTCCTATAGAATCGGAGCTTAGCATATTTCCTGAAGAACGAATTTCTCTTATTCTATTTACCCATAAACTTACAACTTTATCTACCACGCGCTCTGAAAAGTGAGGATATACTTGAGCATTTGTTGTATCATTATGTTTAAGCTTGGGATGCTCAAGATAGAAGTAAGCAATTTTATTTAAGATTTCATTAGGTATTATTATCTCTTTGGTTTCTCCCATTACCATAAGCCCAGCTGATTTATAAGAGTTATAGAATGATGCTACATAATCACCCAGCGGTGTTGATAATTTGCTTTTGATAAATCTTTTTTCAACATAATAAACATATGCATCTTGGATAGATAGGTTTTTTAATTCCATAGTTGTTTCAAAATTCCCAAAATATCTAGAAAATTTGGAGACATCTATAATATCAGAAATAAATGTAATATAATTTTGTTGAAGATCAGAATTATTAATACCGGATATAAATGAATAAGCATTATATCTTATATTAAAACATGCATTTAATTGGGTATAAATATAATCATCTATATCATCATCTATTACTGGAGGATGTACTCGATGGTTGTTTATTATATCTATTGCCAATCTGTATTGGTGACCAACTATAGCTTTTATTACAGCTTTATCTTTATCCGCTCCTAGATTTAGCAACCATTCCACCAGCTCTTTATGCCCATATTGAGCAGCTCCTTTTACAGCCTTGTCTTTACATGCTCCTTGGCTTATCAACCACTCTACCAGCCCATTATGTCCATATTGAACAGCTCCTTTTACAGCCTTGTCTTTATATGCTCCTTGGCTTACCAACCACCCTACCAGTTCTCTATGCCCACATTGAGCAGCTCCTTTTACAGCCTTGTCTTTACATGCTCCTTGGCTTATCAACCA
>NZ_JSWE01000213.1 GCF_000815465.1 Candidatus Jidaibacter acanthamoeba
ACAACTCTACAGAGCGTCTAAAACTTCTTACTTGAGAATTATTTTCAAGTTCCTCCGCTTGCTTAAACTCGCTTAAAGCCGGTATAATTTCTTCATAAAATATCTGCGCATCCATTTTTATTTTCACTTGGAAACCATCATCATCTGAAGCTCCATAACTATATTCAAGAATAAGTCCCGAATAGTTATCATCACAAAAAAGCTTAAATAAAGCAAAGTCGGCTTGATTATTAAATTCAATGAATATATTAATCGTATCTTTTTCTTCCCCAGGACTCAAACTTGGACTTATATAACTTTTACGCTCATTAATACCCGCCATACTCGATAACAACTTGCCTATCTTATCACAAACGTCAGAGTAAGAATAATTTAACTCCTTTTGTAATTTAATAACAATTGCTTTATATATATTATTTTTAATTAATGAATCTTCAAGTTCTTCATAATATAATTTCTCAGCTTTTTTGAGAACTCCTTCCTTAAGTGATATTGAAAAATTATCAATATCGTTTTTACAAAGTTTTTTCCAAAATTTCTTTATTATATTTCTAGGAGAGTTTCCTTCTTGATCTACTATGGTTGGATTGGCTCTACTTGCTATTAATAGTTCCATGATACAATAAGATGGTATATCCCATTCTTCATTATTGATGCTTTTACTATTACTATATAAAACAGATAGATGAAGCGAAGTTCTACCTTGCTTATCAATACTATTTACAGTAGCTCCCTCTTCTGCCAGCAACCTCGCAACTTCTAAATTCTCTCTCATTACTGCTAAATGTAACGGGGTTAAACCTTCATTATTAGGTTTATTAACTTCAGCACCAGCTTTAATGAGTTTTACTATCGTATCTATATTATTCCAACCCCTCCTATCAGCAACTATATGTAATGGAGTTCTTCCTTTATTGTCGGAGATATTAACGTCAGCTCCTTTTTTTATTAACTTGTCTACAGTCTTTATCCCTCTCGCTGATGCTACAAATATTGCAGACTGCTTTTCTTCATTTACTTTATTTACATCCGCTCCATATTTTATCAGTAAACTTATTATCTTTATATAAGGCTCATCACATTCTCTTATACCAATATCCCAAGGACATCCGAAAGCAGCCTTATGAAGCGGAAAATCAGAAGTAATTAACTCTGGTTCTTCTCTCCACTTACTAACTATAGTTACTGCTAAATTCGGGTTAGCTTTCGCTTCAAGCAAAGCTTTCACCATCTCTACTTTACCTTCAGTTACTGCTATATATAATAGTGTAAAACTTCCTTGATCGTATAGAAACTTATAT
>NZ_JSWE01000214.1 GCF_000815465.1 Candidatus Jidaibacter acanthamoeba
AGAGGAAAGGAATGAGTAAACTGAGGAAATATAGTAAGGAATTTAAAGAAGAAGCAGTTAAACTAGTTAGAAATAAGGGTATTATAAATATTTATAATACCCTTTAACATAGTACAAGATAATTACCTACAGCAAGATATACTAGAAGAATACAGCCATACCCATGAGACCAGATCAAAAGCATTAATGCAGGCGGTTGATCTGCTAAACAAGAAGTATGGCAGAGGCACTATACAACATGCAGCCGAGGGGATAAAGAAGGAATGGAAGGTAAAGGCAGAATTACTATCACCCAGATATACTACCAGGTGGGATGAATTAAAGGGAGTAGGGTAGTTATTATAATAATATGCATATTTAAATTATTCAGAAGATAGTTTACTAAGCTTCTGATTAACTCAAACATTATTGAGCTGACTTGGGGCAAAGATAGAGATGACGATAAGGATAGAGTTAAGCTTGTAGAGGAGGACTTCTCTGCTTCAGGTAATAACGTTTACTCTTTACCTTCCTTTATCTCTAAAGTCTCCGCAGGTTCTCCTACATTCGGTGATAGCTTTATAGACGACCTTATTGATCTTAACGGTTACTTAGTTAAAAACCCCCCGCTACTTATTTCATGCGTACAGTCAGTGATGCAATGATTAGTATAGGTATATTTATCGGGGACTTGGTTGTCGTAGATAGAAGCATCACTCCTGAGAATGGTCAAGTTGTGGTTGCTACATACGGGGGAGAGCTGATAATAAGAAGATATTATAATGATAACGGTATTATACTTCTACTTCCCGAGAATGATAACTACACTTCAATCAATGTTACAACCACTCCAGGTATAGTAATATGGGGTATAGCTACCGCGGTTATTCATAAGTTCTAGTACTTATGAATAAAAGGTTATTGCGGTGAGGTCGCTACGGCGCTTTTTGGAGGCGCGCTCCCTCACCTTTACTACCTTATTACCGGATACTAACAATTTATGAGCTAATTCGAGGTAATTTATTCTTCTAGTGCCCACATTTCCTTAAATGCTTCAAAAGTTTTTTTCTCGTGAGCGATTTTATATGCTATTTCAAATTCTCTGTCTGATAATTTGTAACAAGTATTTACTGACAGATCAGCTCTTGTCTTACCTACTACAATTTGCTGAAGTATAAAATATGCACAGTCTTTATTAGGAATAGTTGGAATAGCATTAAACAATTTATCTCTTGCAGCTATCATTGTAGCAGTGTCAAAAGAATAAGCAATATTACTTTGCAAGCTAAATACCCCACAGAAAACAAATATAAACTTTTTATACATAAATTAAATTTACCAATATTAAATGAGATCTAACTTATAAATTTCATAGCTAAATGTCAATCCGACATATTTTAACTGCTTATATATTTTATTGGTATTCGGAAAAAGGCATTATATTGTCATATGTATTTCTATTTATATGCATCTCAGCATCTCTTAATTCATAAATGGACTGTAAATTCATCCATAATTCCGGGGTTGTTTTAAAAAACCTAGAAAGCCTTAATGCAGTATCTCCCGTTATTGCTCTTCTACCGTTCAATATTTCAGTGACTCTATTTGTCGGTACCCCTATATTTTTTGCTAACTGATTTGCACTCATATTAAGTGGTACCAAAAATTCTTCTTTAAGAATCTCTCCCGGATGTATCGGTCTCATTTTATTTTGCATAATCTTCTCCTTAATGATAATCTATTATTTCAACCTGGTAAGCATTACCTTCAAGCCATCGGAAACAAATGCGCCATTGATCATTTATTCTTATACTGTAAAACCCTCTCTTATCCCCAATTAATGCTTCTAACCTATTACCCGGCGGAACTTTCAAATCTTCTAAGCTATGTGCTGCATCGATCATTACTAATTTGCGCTCCGCTTGTTCTTTAAATGAAGAAAATTGCTTTACAAATTTACCGTTAAACAAAGCTTCAGTCTTACTATTAGCAAAACTCTTTATCATACTTATTCATTTTTTTTGTATACCATAATATTATCATGTAGTATGCATTATGTAAAGCATAACAAGCAGGTATCGTTGTTATTTTAGGGGTTTGACAATCAATGGAACGAAAAGTTACTCTAAGGAAATATTATTGTCAGATATAGCTAGATATCGATAAAAGGTAGCTCTTGAAATCTTTAAAATATTACAAATATTATTAATGTTCATATTATGGTTTTGATACATTTTTTTGCAGTTAGAACTTTTGGGTCTGAAGCAAGTATCTTTTTTCTTCCGCCTTTTTTACCTCTATCTCTAGCAGCATTTAAACCTGCTCTTGTTCTTTCATATCCTTTCTAATTCGTTCAATCGCCACTAAGGCTTAATTTTATTTATCTTGGTAACTACTAACAATTACTCTAGTTAATAACCTACTTAAAAAGACGACGGCATAGCCGAGAAAGAAATCAGGACTAAAAATCCTGATCAATCCTGATCACACCAATCGCACCCATAGGTGCATCGGCTGTAAGCTAGGTATAACCTAGTGTTATCTAAGTACATACAAGTGCATACATCTTTATATTGTTTTGTATACACCTTGACATACATTCATCTGGAACTCTTTTAGAATCTTAGTTTAAGCTGTATAGCTACGTGTATATAGCTTATTATAATTCTTTACTTACCTAACCCCTGAGAATTACTACTAGCGCGGTTGGAGGAAGACTCAACCCATATAGTGGATGATTGTTCTTGAGCTCTTATACACTCATCAATTGCCTTTTTTGTTCTTTCAATTTCTGCTCGTGGCCTTGGCTCAATATAATTTTCTCTTAATGTTAAGCTTGTATTAAGGAAAAATTTTGCTTCATCGTATTCCCCTAATTGTTGATGAGATCTCCCACAGCTATAATAAACACTAGCTAGTTTAGGGTTATCTTTTGAACTACAATAAGTAAAGTATTTAATTGCGGAGCGAAATAATTGTGTAGCTCTACTAAAATTTTTTGCTTGATAACAATCAAACCCTTCTTTGTTAAGACGCAGAGCTGTTTCTTGAAATTCTTGGTATAATTGTTTTAAATCATGATAATATTTTCTTTTAAGATACATCTCAGACAAATCTTTAATATCAATGGTAATATATGTCTTAAACTGATTATCCGGAGCATTTTCTTTATAAGATTTACATAAATTGTTAACTTCTGAAAAAATATCATTATCTTTAATCAATATTGTGTTTAGATTTTTTTTCAAACGTCTATCTTCTTTTGTTTGAGGTTTAGCAGTGATATTATCAATAATTTCTTTTAAATTTCTTTTAAATAAAAGAGAGTGATTATATTGATTTAAGTACCCTTCCATATAAAATGCTACTTGCATACTAAGTTCTTTAGGAGGAGTTATAATTTGTACTTTATTTTTGATACTTTCCGCTATTCCAATTAACCTGCCAGCTACTTCAATAAATGGGGCTTCTTTACTAATAAAATTCATTTCTTCTTTCGTAATTTGATTAGAAGTATCAATTGTTAATTCTACCTTATCCATTGGCTCCCATGCCTGGCCATCAAATATTAAAAATTTTTTCTTAGGCATATTTTGTGCATTGAATTTAGCATTCATTCCTACAATTTGGTGTATTTTTTGTACTGCTTCAATTTGCTGCTCTTGCGGATGATGTATCAGTTCTAAACCTTCTCTACTTCTAGGGTATTTAGTAATATTAGGATGAATATCACTATCATTCTGTTTATTAAATGAAATATAAATGCCGCCGTGATTTATATCTACTTCTTTTTTAACTATTAATGATTGAAAACCAATAAAGTTTATAAAACTAATTAATGCTTCATTTACATGTTTTTCATTTTCACGAGAAATAATTATAATTTCTTTTAGGTTTTTAATTTGTTTAATTGCTTGCCCTAGGTTTTCATTCCAAAACATTAAAGTCAGGTTGTCCACATGAGCCAAAATAACTTCCTCTTCACTAATACAAGCTAGTATATTGCATGTTGAAAAGCCATCTGTATAAAGACCCCCGATATCATAACTTTCTGATGTAGGTATCAGTCTTGCACAATATCCTTGTGGTACGTATATTGTTTTAGTCATAAGAAACTCCTAATTAACAATTTGTAAACATTAAATGCTTATAAGCTTCCTTAGTAAAAGGGCATTATCAAAAATGTTACAATATAAGAATTGTTAAATTAAGAGGTTTAATTAATAATGATACTGAGAATTATTATAAATATTAATAGTAAAACATTTATTAGCTGGGTCACAGATAATATCCTGATTGCTGGTACAGAATAAATTATCAGCTTCATATTTTGATGTGCTTACAGTAAACGAATGGTTTTCCCCAGTAGACTCAATATTCATAACAATCCACTTAAGTATTTTTTTGCTTATCTTTCCTAAGTATCTTGAGTTATCAATTTTCTTACATAACTTTTCTCTGGTATTCATGCTTTACGCTTCTATCTGTATTCCTTTACTTCCCATTTTAATATTATTATGCTTCATCTGCAAGTCCTTTTGCGGCTGCTCTGTAGCACTGCCTGAGACTAATTCCAGAGCGGATAACCTGTCTCCTTTATTATTTAATAAGCATTTATATAACTTATCCTTATCCTGCACTAAAGCAGTAAAGTTTTCTTTATGACGTGAAATAGCTACACACCATGCTTTTTGGTTATTAAGCCATTCATTATGATTAAGTACCGCTATACTATCTTTTACCGTTTTTCCTTGGGACGCATGTATAGTAGTACAGTAACCGTAATCTATATGCTTTAAGTGCTCTTTAGATAATTCTTTTACTGTACCGTCCTCCAGCTTTAAAGTTATCTTATCCTTATATATTTTTTCAATTTTAGCCGTTTCAGAGTTAACCAACCCAAGTTGATTATTATTCTTAGTAAATCTAATTTTAAGGCCTTCTTGTAGCTGTAGTTTTACCTCATGAAATACTTCAAACTTGTTTTCATAATTAACTTCTTTCTTTAAATAGTATAAAATCTTTCTTCCTCCCTTCTCTAATGTTAAGCTATTTGTTAGTTCATTAATGTTGACGACTTTTAAATAATCTCCTGCATTAATACCGTTTTTATATTTCTTGTTAAATTTTATTATATTTCCTTTACCGAACGAAGGAGCGAACTTATGATCTGCAATGGTAAAGTCCATCTGCTTTAAAGCCGAGAACTCCATTGTTTCTTTTTTTAACTCACCTGATATGGTTAAACGTTTTCTTATTCCCTCGTTAATTTCATCTCTAAGCCTTCTAGTATTGGCAGTAAGTAATGTTTGTTCCCTTGTTTCTTTAGGTAAAGCCTTATACCAACCAATAGCCGATTCAGCTAACTTTTCCGTATCATAACCTGCTTTTTGTATTCTATCGCCATGTACTTTAAAAGTTTTATCAATATTTCCTTTCGCAGCAGCTATAATTGCTTCCTTATGAAGTTTATTTTTTTGTCTTACAATTTGGTTAAGCTTTATTGAAGGGATAACTGATAAAATCTGTTCAAAGGGCTTACCTGCCTCAACTGCATTTAGCTGCTCGGTACCGCCAGTAATTACCAGCTTTAATCCAAACATATCTTGTAACTTTAGTAAGCTATGCATAATCCTGGTTGAAACTAATGAGCTTTCATCTAAAAACAAAACTGTCTTTTTAAATTCTCTTTTCTTAATAGCTAAAGACTCTTTTGTTCCTCTTCCTTCTAAATATCCGTTATACTTGCCTAAAAAGCTATGCAGGGTGTTACTTTCCTTAAGCTTAGCAGACTCTTTTAATGTCTTAGCTGCTGAAGCAGTTGGAGCATTACCTTGAAACTTTTCACCCCACCCGATAAGACTGATAAATTTCCTTCCCGAAATATCTCTTACCCCATTTAACACGGTTGATTTTCCGACACCAGGCAACCCTTCTATAGCTATAATTTTATCTTTAGAGGTAAGTATATGTTTCAATGCTTTTCTTTGTTGGTCATTCATTTGAAAATTCGGATCTTTAGCTTTCTCCCTCATTTCAAAGCTTTGACACCGCTTTACAAA
>NZ_JSWE01000215.1 GCF_000815465.1 Candidatus Jidaibacter acanthamoeba
ACTTTTATACCAGTACTATCTATTACCAAGTACCCTTCTTCAACTAAAGGTGGTAACTTTATTCTCTTAAGCACACATTTAGCTCTTCTAGATAATCTGTTAAACTCAGGAACTTCAAGCCCGAGCTTAATAAGTTCAAATATAGACTTAACAAATCCTTCAGTTTGCCTTAGAGGCAACTTCAGTAGCATACGCAATGTTAACATCATCTCAATTGCATAATCAGAATAAAAGGTTAACCTTCCTCGTTTACATATATTTCCTTTACTAAAATACCATAACT
>NZ_JSWE01000216.1 GCF_000815465.1 Candidatus Jidaibacter acanthamoeba
TGTTGAATGTCATTGATATTGACCCCTTAGAGTTTCAGTCTATTTGACCCCCTAAGTGCAAAATATAACAAGATTGTTTACATTTCAATTTCTCCTTTATTAAGTTTCGGTATAGCATTTTTTCGATAAGACTCTCCATCGAGCACTATACAATAGCTCTTATGCACAACTCTATCTAGAGCAGCATTAGCCATAACCGGCTCAGGGAAGAGTTCCAGCCACCCTTCAGTTTTTCTGTTACTGGTAATAATAAAGCTGCTACTTATATATTTTTCAGCAATTAATTCATACAGATCTGATGCTTGTAGAGGAGTTAAAGCTTTAAGCCCAAAGTCATCTAAGATTAGTAAATCTGTTTTAGTATACTCTGTAATCATCTCTTTCCAAGAATCATCAGCCCTACTTGCCTGGAACTTGCTAAATAAGTTATTGGCTCTTATAAATTTTACTTTCTTACCGGCACGACATGCCTGGTGCCCTAATGCTTGAGCTAAATGGGTTTTGCCGGTTCCGGTAGGGCCTAGTATAATAACATTCTGCTTTTCTTTTATATATTTATTGCTCATTAGGTGATTTATTATTTGCCTTACTTCCATAGAGTATTTCTTCATATCAAGGTTCTCGAATGTCTTCTCTTCCTCGAATTTTGCTCCTTTTATTCTATGAGCTATACTTTTACATTCCCGTCTTTGTTTCTCATCCTGTAAAATAAGTCCTAAAAATTCCTCATAGGCTAAGCTTTTGTTTTTTGCTTCCTGTAACCTTAGCGGTAAAGTCTCAACCATACCGCTTAACCTTAGCTCTTTAGCTAATTTACTTATAATTACTTCATCCATGGTGTACCTCCATGGTTGTTGAGAACTCTTGCGCACTCCTTACATAGGATCCTTGTGGATTATTTAGCTTTGCTATGCTAAATTCTTCTTCTATTGCTTTGGCCTCCATGCCCTTTTCAAGCATGTTCTTTATATTCTTATATGAGTAACATTTATAACTATATGCTCTCTTACATGCCTTCTCCAGCCTATCAGCGCTAAAATGTTCCCTTAGCCTTAGTATCGCTTGGGCTTTTCTCAACCTCTGATTGCTTATATCACTTAACACTTCTTTTATAACTTCTAAAGTATTTAATCCTATAGATTCTGCTTCCTCTAAGCACTTCTCAGGTGTTTTTTGGATAAACTTCTTAACACTCTCAGGGTAATCTTCTACATCTGTTACCCATTTCCCTTTTTCATGTTCTCTTATATGGCTCTTAATAATCTTATGATTACAATATATCTCAACTACCCTTAATCCTCCTCTTACCCATACCTCATTGCCTATATAAGTGGTAGGTACAGAGTAAAAATTACCCCTGAACACTACATGGTGATCCCTATGGACTTTTGCTTTCTCCCACTCAGGTATATCAAACACCCCTTTCGGTAAGTACTTTAATGCAGCCTTTTCCTCCTTCTCATATATTTCCTTCGGCGTCTTCCCGGTAGTCCTCGTTACCTGATTAGCTATTATATTTCTGCACCATGCCTTTGCTTTCTCATTCGCTTCTTCTATATCTTTATACTTCCTTCCCGCTAGTAATTGTTGTTTTACTATTAGTACACTTCTTTCTATCTTCCCTTTATGCTGTGGTTGCCTTACCTTAGTCGGGTCAGCTATAAATCCATAATACCTTTCAAGTTCAGCATAACTTTTATTGATCGTTGGATCATATATATCTGCGCTTATTACTCCCGATTTTAAATTATCTAATACAATCCTTTGTGGTACTCCACCATAATAGTTAAACGCATTTATATGACTTTGTATCCATGATCTCTCATCTTGCTTAAATACATACTCTACATACCTCATCCGGCTATGCGATAATGTCATTATAAATATATATGCCTTCCTAAGCTTCTTTGTTTTCGGATCTACCATTAATCCTGCATTCCCGTAATCTACCTGCCCCTCTTCTCCGGCTTTCGTAGTTATATGTATCGTTGCGTTCTTCCTAACCAATATCCTTTTATTTATATATCTTCTCACACTGCTTTCACTTATTTTAACCCCTCTTTCACTTATTAATCTCCATATTTGTTTTATGGTTATATTTTCTTCCCCCAACCACTCCTTTATTTCTCCTTCATATATTATAAGCTTTTGTTCACTCCAGTCTTCCTTCTCTTTAACCTTGTATCTTTCAACTCTTATATTTGCTGATATCTCATCTACTTTCCTGCTATCATCTCCTACCTTCAGTCCCGACTCCAATCCTCTTCTTATTAAGCTCCTTATCGTATTACGTGCTACTCCTAGTGATCTTGATATTGCCTTAATCTTTACTCCGTTTACCCACCGGTACAGTATTTCACTTATTTCTGTCATCTCTAGTTTCCTCATTTCTGTTTATTACCTATTTGATAACCTTCTAAGAACCATTCTCTTCTTATAGGTACCTCTTTCAACTCCCTTCTTCCTTTCCTAAGCAAAAGGGGGCAAATAATTTGAAACTAGGGGGTCATTATCTTTGAAACTTTATCCATCTTCAGGGGGCATTTACCATGACGCTCAACACACTCATACTACAGCTGATTTGCTTCAAAGCTAAGATTTTCTGAAATTTACCGCAAGTGTATTGGCTACCTCTATCAGAGTGAAATATCAAGCCATGATTTATATCTCTTCTGCTTATAGCCTGGTCAAAAGCTTTGATTATGAGATTAGTATCTATTTTAGAGTCTAGTGCCATACCTACAACTTTTTTGGAAAACAAATCCAATATTACTGCCAAATATATCCACCCCAAAGAAGTAGGTATATATGAGATATCGCTAACCCACTTTTCATTAGGTTTATTACACCTGAAATCTTGCTTTATCAGATTTTCTTTTATTTCTCTAAGAGCAGGTTTATGCCTTATCTTATATCCGCCTTTTCTTTTTGCCTTAATATTATGTATTCTCATTAAGCGCTCTACTCTTTTCCTGTTTACCTTTTCTCCTTTTAATCTCAGTTCGGCATAAATCCTCGGGCTTCCGTAAGTACTGCGACTATAGCTATATATCGCCTTAATTTCCGTTACTAACCTTAAATCTTTATCTTCTTTTCTCTCAATCTTACTATTTAAATATTTGTAATACCCGCTACGCGATACTTTTAACATTTTAGCCATCCTCTCAAGTTTAAATTTATCTTTATATTTCTGCATAAATTTAAACCTTTCTACTTTTTCCCTGAAAAGATGGCTAAGGCCTTTTTTAATATTTCTCTTTCTTCTTTTAGAATAAGATTTTCTTTCCTTAGTGCCTTTATTTCTTCTTTATTTAAGCTGCTTTCACCCCCTAAGCTCTCTCTTCCTTTCATCCATAGAGCCAATGTACTCCTAGGTATCGACAAATCTCCCGATATTTCACTATATGTTTTGCCGCTATTTCTAACTAGCTTAACTGCTTCTTCTTTAAATTCCTTACTGTATTTTCTCAGTTTACTCATTCCTT
>NZ_JSWE01000217.1 GCF_000815465.1 Candidatus Jidaibacter acanthamoeba
TAGTCATTTAGGGTTTTCTATGTATAAGAGCGGCAATTATCATGAAGAAGAAATTCTAGAGCATTTAAGAAAAGCACTAAATATTGATATGGAAATATTTGGGCAAGATCATTATGAAGCATCTGTAAGACATAGTAATTTAGGGGTAGTATTATGCAGTATGAATAAATTCAAGGATGCAATATACCATCTAAACCTAGCAATATTAATTAATAAGAAGAAAGGTAATAATATAA
>NZ_JSWE01000218.1 GCF_000815465.1 Candidatus Jidaibacter acanthamoeba
GATAAACTTAAAGTATGGGAAGAATATTATAATAAACAAAGATCACATAGCGCTTTACAAGGTAAAACACCTTGGGAAAGATATAAGGAGTTAGAAAACAAAATTCCCTCTTTAGATGAAATACAGGTGAATTATGAGCTAAATCAAGAAAGTTTTGTTATTCAAAACTACAAGTACGACCAAGCAATAAGAGCATTAAAGAAGAAGTAGCTAATATATTTAGGGGAAAAACAATATAAAAACTGAAATAATAGTTGAAGATTGGTAATGATGTCTATGAATCAGAGAGGCACATATTAATCAAGAGTTAATCTTATATTCCAATGGTAACTAGGTATATGAATCACACATCTAAGTTGGATCATTAAATGGGCTCCTTCCTTACTCCATCTCATTTGCTGTTTTTTCACCATCCGTTTACTTATAACTTCATTTACTGTAGATTCTACAAAGGCCGTAGATATTGATTCTCCGTATGCATACCTTGCACCATAATCAGGGATATATGCTTCATTAGCTTCAATATAACCATAAAATTCTTCTATCATTTTCCAAAGCTTATATTCCTTGCTCTTCTTTTTCTCATAAAATGTTTCCAAATCAAACCTTAGAAAATCAAGTTTTTTCAAGGCTTTAAATACATTGCCGCTCCATAAACACCACTTAATCCTATCCAGCTCATCCCCAACATTTAGCTTCAGCCCCACATCTTCTAAGGAGAGGCCTTTTGCTACTTGCTTCATGACCGTAATCCTCATAGTAATATGAAACCAATCTAATATATGCTCTGAATAAGGGCTTAAGTACATTTGTAGTTCTCTAACTACGTCCCCTCCGTCAGATAAAAAGGTCATTTCTTGGTTGATCTGCATGCCTTGTTTCTTTAGCATCTCATATAGCCTTCTTTTGGGTTTGGTATCGTAATTTACTACAAACCCAAATCTCTTTGTACCTCTATCGTCTTGTAAGCTCTTGCCCACTATCGCTTCAAACCATCCGGCTTTTCTATTATTACCTTCTCTTGCATGGATATAGCCACCGTCTATTCCTATAGTTAAGGGGATATCGGGTTTCGGTAATTTTTCCCAATCGCGCGGACAGCCCTCTATATACATATGCTGTTCTTCACCCAGCTCGCTTTCTAAACGTTTTGCTACCTTTTGAGCCTTATAAAATATAGAAGAGATATTAGTCTGCATTGGAAATACTTCGTCTAAAAGTTTTATATGTCATCCCATATGACATTAATGATATCCACTTAGTCTGTAAATAATTAAGCTCAGGCGAAATGCGTTCTTTTAATATTTTTGGTAACGGGCTAAAACTAATTTGCTTATTTGATTTGCAGCTACATTGATAAAACCTGGGACTCTTTATCGAAATCTTCCCAAAAAGAGTTCTATACACAAGCGGGTGATAACCTTTTAAACTAAGCTTTTTATTACAACAACTACAAATTTTTTCAGCAG
>NZ_JSWE01000219.1 GCF_000815465.1 Candidatus Jidaibacter acanthamoeba
TGTGGGCCGTCAAAACTAAACCCACTTTTTATTAATCTATCATAAAACCAATTATGCTCAGAATCATTATTATCAGTCTCCCTAAAATTATTTAGTTCTTTTATTCCAAGCATCCTGAGAGGACTCTCTCCAAACCTTATGATCTTAATATGTAATAGCGCTGTTAAATTTCTAAAATACTCTTTTACCTTCCCCTCTTCTCCCCCTAATCCTTCCTCTATAAATATTCCTCACTCCATATCAGACCATGGTGTCATAGTACCCAAACCCATTGATCCCATACCGAAGAAAGAATAAACTACATCTCTTCCTTTAATCTGAGGCAACCCACCCAGCTCTTCTATACAATCTTCAACTAACTTGTTTATTAAGCCTGTTTTTTCTATCTCACCTTTCGTATTCCTACTACCGATAAAAAACTCTTTTATCTTCTTATATATCTCTTTAGTTTTTAATGCTCTATGTTTTAATTCTTCATAATCTAATAATTTGATTTGTAATAATTTTTCTATGACTGTTTTGGTAGTTTCTTCATCAATACAGTCATTAAGATAATCTTCTGTGTTTGTTTTTCCATGTATTTGAGATGTCGTATAATTAATTAGTGTACTGAAATCAATTTTTTCAATTAATGCACTTATTAACTGCTCCACTGGATTGGAATTAAACTCGGTTTCATTTATCCCAAGATTTCTAATTTGTTGTAACTGTGCCGGCCTTGTTGCTCAAATCAAAGTTAGAAGTATATATTCCCTATACACCTGTTATTTAAATGAGTTTTACCGATTTAGGCATACCTAGGGTTGTCATTCTATTAAGCATATAGCAACCAAGTAATGTTTCTGCATCTTGGTTATCCCACTTTCTTGATTTTAGCTTAGCTCCTATAATAGTTTTATACCGGTAAATAGTGTTTTCAACAATTTCTCTTCTCCCGTATTTATTCTTATTTCGCCAGGCATGGTATCCTTTTTCTTTGATATAATTAATTGTGTTAGACCTATGTTCTGCCTTAGCGTTTTTAGCATTTTTAGGAGGCGGGATTGTCGGGTTAATATTTTGAGTTTCTAAAAATCCATAAGTGTTGTTACCATCATAACCTCCATCAGCTAAAACCTCAGCTATCTTCTCTT
>NZ_JSWE01000220.1 GCF_000815465.1 Candidatus Jidaibacter acanthamoeba
GCGTAAGCTTAATGGAGAATTTGGAAATTCAGCTGATAATAAAGAAGAGCAGAAACCAGTGGTAAGGGGGGTTTAAGGGTATTGCTATAAATTCCCGGTAGGTGCTTAGGTTTAATAAATGCTAGGCTTAGATTTACCTTTTGTGATTAAAAGTATTATTAAAAAGATAAATGCTGTCTTTTAAATCAATAAGAACAGTCTTTTTTTATATATACGTTTAGTATATTTTACTATCACAGCAGCACCATAGCACACATACAAGCAATTTAACAAAATAACTATTGCAAATTTATTAAGCATTGTATTAAACCTAATATTTAAGATATTAGTTAATATTTAAAATAGTTTTAATGTTTTATTAATAAATAAGGCTGTTACTCAGCATGTCTTATCATTTATACTGCTTACCTGAAATTATTATTAGATTTGCCCGTAACCTTCTTAAGCAATCACTTCAAGATTACTTTAATTATAGATTTCCTTTCCTCTCTAAAAACATAAATTGGGATTCTTCCGGCGTTATTGCTCAAATCCCTATTAAGGAATACTCTCCCTTTATCTATGTTACCTAAGTTAGTTTCACAGAATGAGGCATGCCCAGGTTTGTCATTTTATTAAGTGTATGACAACCAAGTAGAGTCTCAATATCTTGGTTATCCCATTTTCTAGATCTTAGCTTAGTACATATAATGCTTTTATAACGGTAAATAGTATTCTCTACAATTTCCCTCCTTCCATACTTATTTTTATTACGCCCCACATGGTAACCTTTTTCTTTAATATAGTTTATGGTACCAGGCCTCGGTTGTGTATAAGCTGTCTTAGCATCTGCGTTTTGTATTAAAGATTCTAAGCATAGTTAATATAATGATAAAGAGTGGCAATTTTAAATAAAATCGAAGAGATTTTAAAAAGAATTAAGTATTGCAAATGATGAAGATAAAATATAAGTGCAGATAAAAAGGTAATAAAGTATGAATTGGAAAAAATTGATTATTATATTATTTGGCGTTCCTCTTACAATTTGTATTGTATGTATTATGCTTCTGATTTCTTATAGTTGCTTAGAGGACTCCGGTATTCTGGATAGTTATAATACTTATTTACTTCAAAAGAAGCTGCAACAAGCTATAAAAGATGATATAAAAGTAATTCGTTTAAAGGATTTTACTAATTTTGACTGGGATAAAGTTTACATTGGTTACGAATATAAAAATAAAAAAATGTTATTCAGAAAAAGATTATGTTGACCTAACTTTCTATGATGGAAAAAAAGAAATAAAAATGCAATTAAGGGCTACTTTATATTCAAAATATGATGGTCATAGATGTTTTAAAGAATTTAATTTTTCTGATCAAATAAATATTCCTATTGAGAAATATAAAGAGGATATGCAGAAAAATCTTATTCTTGATAAAGCTTATTAAGTAGAAAAATATGACTATTGAAAAACTTATATTAGAACGTATTGTAGAGCGTATAGTAGAAAAAACAAAAGAATTTGAAAAGACTAAACTTGAGGCTCAAAACGAAGCATATATATATTTTGATAAAAATATAAGAGAATTAAATTTAGAGTTTAAGATGGGAATGTAGAGCACCCTGAAGAAGCTAGAAATTCAGATATAGATGCCTTTAGACATGCATATGCCGCAGGTGTTACAGCAATGGAGTATGGGTCAATCATTTCCGATATACTAGGTGACGCTTATGAAATTAAAAATAAAGGACAATAAAGTATGAATTGGAAAAAATTAATTATTATATTATTTGGAGTTCCTCTTTTATTAGGATTGCTAGCTATATTTGCTTTGATATCTTATACATATCTAGATAGTATAGGCATTCTAGATGGGTATGATAACTACTTATTTAGAAAAAAGCTTACCCAAGCTCTTAATAAGGGAGACAAAGTAATTCAGATTAAAGATATTACTAATTTTGAATGGGATAAAGTATGTGCTTATACTCCTTATACCTGGAAGCATAGTGAGGCATATGAATGGAGCTTAGTTTTTGAAAATGGAGGAAGGGTGGTGCATGAGTTCCCTGTTCCTGAAAGGCTTTCATTTGAATTATATGAGCATAATTGTGAAGGGATAAAAGCAAAATTTTATATTTTGTGTGATTCATCACTTAAACAAAATAAATGTTATATTAAATTAACTGAAAGTGAGTATTAATATGGGTTACATGGAAAAAAAAGAACAGCTTCAACAGGAAGCACATAAAGCATATGAAAATCATATTGGACCTATAAAATACATAACACGGCCAAATGGACGAGTTATAGCAGATACACATAATACTGATGTAGATGCATTTAGGCATGCATATGCCTCAGGAGTTATGGCGATGGAGTACGGGCCTACTATTTCTGATTTATTAGGAGAAGCGTATGAAATAAAAAATAAATGGGATAATTACAATGCACCTGAAGAAAAAAAGCTTAGTAAGAAGCAAATGTCATTAGAAAAAAACATGGACTTATGGAACAACCGCGCAGGAAGGATAGCAGCGAACGGATGTAAATCAAGAGAGGAATTTGGTCAAAGGTTAGCACAGGATCTTAAAGACGGAAAGCTTATTACTGATCTAACAACAGATACTCGTGAGTTTATAAGGGATCCTATAGAAGTTTATAAATATGATAAATTAGAAAACATAGCAAAGCAGCATGGTTTAAATGTCGAAGAATTAATTAATCTACCTGGTAATGAATACCTAAAGGGAAGAGTAACGGAGATAGGTGGTGAGAAGTTTATTGTAGCGCTGCCTGGAGAGGAAATTCAGTTACCTGAAAGCCAGAAAAATGAATCTGTAGTTGATCAGGTTATGCATACAATCGGCAGGTATTTAAACTTTACGAAAGTCCGCTGTGATCCTTTAGTGCTTGATATATCGGGAAAAGGTATAAATTTAATCCATGTAGATAAAAGCATGGTAATGTTCGACTTAGATGGAGACGGTTTTAAAGAGAAAGTAGGCTGGATTGGGGAAGGAAGCGGGTTATTAGTTATAGATAAGAATAATGACGGCATAATAAATAATATTAACGAGTTATTTGGCAACCAAAATACATCGGGCTTTGCTGATTTAAGACAATTTGATAAAAATAAAGACGGAATAATAAATAAGCATGATGAAATATATAATAAGCTTAGAGTTTGGGTGGATAAAAATGCTAACGGTATATCAGAAGCAAAAGAGCTATTTACCTTAGAAAGTTTACAAATTGAAAAAATCAATCTTAATTCTCATAATAATAGTTCATGGCTAAATGGTAATTTAATCGTAGCTAGGTCAACCTTTACTATGAAAGGTAAAGATCACCAAATTGCTGATATCAAGTTTACTATAGACCCAATGCACACGGAATATCACGGCAGTGATGGCAATCAAGGAGGAGCCCAACTTGAAAATCTCCTAAAAATTAATTTAAGAGGATATGGCAAATTAGCTTCATTACATAAAGCCGCCAGCAAAGATAGTACATTAAAAAACATAGTGGACAAAATATATAATATACAATACGAAGAATTAGGAAACGTTAACAGACTAATTACTGAGTTAATGTATACTTGGGCGGAATGTAACGATACTACAGTTACAAACGGTAAATTGGATTTAAGAAAAGCCTGCTTCCTTGAGAAATTTTCTGCAACTCCTGCTAGAAATACCGGCAACGGAGTTGAGGAATGGGTAGCTAAAGCTCTAAATTCCGCATGGAAACTTGCTTTCAATTTAGTTAAAATAAAAATATTACCACAGAGCTCATTAAAAGAAATATTCATCAATGCAAACTACCATTTTGCTAATGATGCTTTAATTTTAAACAGCAATATAGAAGATATAATAACGAGAGCGGAGTCTATAAAAATTGAAGACCAAGAATCTGCAGTTATAATGTGGGAAGCTATATGGTTAGCACTCAATAAATATGCTGACAAAGGTAAGTTAAGCATAACACCAATAATTGCAGAAAAAATTATTAATATATTAAAAACTAGACTACCTTCCGATACTAAGCTAGGGAGCCTGGAAAAGATTTTCGCAAGCAGTATTAACAATGTTAATGATATAATAAATGAATGGTTATTAGAAGGTGAAGACAAAAAAGATTTACTAATCGGCAATAGTAAAATTTCAAATATTATATACGGATATGGGAACAATGACATACTGATAGGCGGGAAGCAAAGCGATAAGCTATATGGTGGCTTCGGTGATGATATCCTTGAAGGAGGAGAAGGTGATGACGAACTATACGGAGAATACGGCAGCGATACTTACATTTGGGGGGCGGGATTAGGTAACGATATAATCTTCGAATCGCGTACTGATACTGATAGAGATTTCGTCAAACTAGTAGGCGGCATTACTCCTGAAGATATTGATTACTATTATACCAATCACAATACATACGGAAGAAGCATAGAGATTAAGATCAAAAGTACAGGAGAGAAGTTGCTGATTCCCAGAAAAAGTGAGCGTAGCACAGTAAGTGAGATGATATTTGACAATGGCAAAAAGGTAAGCTTGTTGGATAATATTCCTAATCTTGGTACTGACGGGGACGATGTACTTAAGGGGACTGCCTATAAAGATTATCTGAAAGGATTAAAAGGAAATGATAAGCTATATGGTGGTTCCGGTGATGATATCCTTGAAGGAGGAGAAGGTGATGACGAACTATACGGAGAATACGGCAGCGATACTTACATTTGGGGGGCGGGATTAGGTAACGATATAATCTTCGAATCGCGTACTGATACTGATAGAGATTTCGTCAAACTAGTAGGCGGCATTACTCCTGAAGATATTGATTACTATTATACCAATCACAATACATACGGAAGAAGCATAGAGATTAAGATCAAAAGTATAGGAGAGAAGTTGCTGATTCCCAGAAAGAGTGAGCGTAGCACAGTAAGTGAGATGTCATTCGACAATGGCAAAAAGGTATGCTTGTTGGATAATATTCCTTATTGTTCTAGTAACAATATTAATGATAAGACACATATCTACCATGAAGGAAATATTCACTTGGAAACAGGCTTTAATAATGAGGCACTTTTTTAAGTGATCATTAGTAAGGCAATTTAAGGAATAATAACCATTAACTTTAAATTATTTAAAACGAAAATTTGATTTTTAGTATATTTAAGAACTAATTGTGTTATAAAATTATTATTTGTTTTTAGAATATTTTAAGACTTACAGTAAAAATATTTAGTAACCTATTTTTAAAGAAATTTTTTTCCTTAACTCGTTTAATTAAAGCTACTAAAAATGGCATTGGTACTCAAATCAAAGTTAAAGTATATTTTCCTTTTACCCATGTGAGTTAAGTGAGTTCTAGAGATTGAGGCATACCCAGGCTAGTCATTTTATTAAGTATATGACAATGAAGTAAAGTCTCAGCATCTTGGTTATTCCAATTTCTTGATTTTAGCTTAGCTCCTATAGTGCTTTTGTGTCGGAAAATTGTGTTTTCAACTATTTCTCTTCGTCCATATTTATTCTTGCGTCAAGCATGGTGTCCTTTTTCTTTGATGTAATTAATTGTATTAGATCTATATTTTACAGTAGCCTTTTCTCCATTTTTAGTATGGCTTGTGGACAGCGGATGTAATACCATGATTAAATGTAATTTTCTCAAAACAGCTTTAGGAATATTACAAGATTTAATACCACAAGACATAAGTATTGATGAAGGATTGCTCGCACAATCATATAGGCACTGGGAAGAAAAGGGACGTTATTTTGACTTTCAAGATTAGATGAGGTAACAACAAGGGCATACTGAGTCGGCTCAAAATACACCGGGACATGTTTATAACAATCATAACTCCAATGGCCAAAGTTTACGCGCTCAGCGCCTGAAAGATCATGACTCGCAAGCTGAGAAAAAAGGTTGTTGTATAATGATGTAAATATAAAAGCATACTTTTCATAATAATACTACCTGATTTTCTCTTTTTAAAATTATAACGTTATACTCTATTAGTGTGCTACTAAGAAGGAATTTAAGGTATAATTAAAATAAATTACGTCATTATCCAATAAGCTATTCCCCTCAATATAGCAAATAGTAACTATTTATTATCTAATTCTTAATAAAATAGCTATTGTCAAATTAATTGACATTCTTTAATCTATTGCAAAGTTAATAAATAACTTTGAGGCTACCAAAATGTTTATTTTAAAAAAAGCTTTTATTCTAGGCGCATTAGCAGTTTCTATGTTTGTTCTGTCTAACCCTCAAAGCTTTGATGTTAAGTTCTTTAGTAATTTTCAAAGTACTATTCCTACAAGTTTTAATAATACTATCCTGCTAAGCCAAGGAATAGGTAATGGAGACTAGATTCACAACTTTATTAATAAAGTTATAGTGCTTATTGTTTAGAAATATTAGTAATAATTATTTTATCTTACTTAAATGTATTTTATCTAAAAAAATTGTTAATAATGTAAATGTAGCATTTATTATTTTAATATATATATATATATATATCGTGTGAGATTCTATGAGTAAATATAATCTACTTATAAGCTAGTAAAAAACTTAGCCACCATTTAATTCCCCCTTAAATTATTCATTTAAAAAATATCATAATAATATTTTTTTGTAATATTAAATATTTAGTTTATAATTTAGTAACTTTTTCTTAATAAGAGATGAGATGCTAAAATTAAATTATATTGATTTATTAATTGTTGTAGTTTTTTTAAGTACATGCTTAATAATTGGGTTGTATAGAACTACAAAGATAAATACTCTTAAGGAGTTTGCTTTAGGATTTAAAAATATATCCGTAATAGTGTTAGTATGTGCTGTATTCTCTTCCTCAATCGGGGCTGCAGGCACTCTTGGTGCTGTTGGGAAAATCTATGAATTTGGCGCAGTCTTTGTAGTAATCCAACTGCTTTCTCCTCTATACTGGTTAATAACGATCAAAGTTATTGCTCATAATATAGAACGGTTTAAAAAATGTATGACTCTAGGCGAAATAATGTATAAGCTTTATGGAGCCCCAGGTAGATGGATAATAGCTATAGCTTCAACACTAAGAAGCTTAGGTTCTATAGCAGCTCAAGCATTGGCGTTAGGGCTTGTGTTTAACTACTTTTTGGGTATTGAAACAGGCTATGGCATATTAATTGGTTATAGTATTATTGCTATATATTCAGCATTAGGCGGAATAAGAGCAGTTATACATACCGAAGTCTTCAAATTTGCAGTATTTTTCTTTATTATCCCCATATCATATATAGTTATTTTTTCTGAAGCAGGGGGGCTTGAAAATTTTGTTTCTTATTTACCAAATTCTCATTTAAATATAAAATTATCTAAAGAGAATATAAGTTTATTAACTAGTTTTGCATTGTATTCTTTATTGCCAGGGATAGATCCCGCATTTATACAAAGATGCTTAATTGCTAGGGATACTAAGCAACTTAAGGCAGCATTAAAGATGATTGCCTTAATATCAATACCCTTCTCAGCTGCGCTTTGCCTTATTGCTTATGAAATGAGAATGACATTTCCTAATATTATGCCAGATGAGGTCTTATTAAAATTCATCTCTCTCTTACCAACCGGGCTTAAAGGGATAATGGTATCTGGACTAATGGCAATTATAATGTCTGTAGGTGAGGCAAAAATTAATGCAACAAGTATTATTTTAGTTAATGACGTTCTAAAAGTATTACGCCCAGCGATGAGCAATTCGATGCAGCTAGGCGCATTGAGGGTTATTACTATAATTCTCTCTGTTTCTTCTCTTTTTCTTATTAAATCAAGTAGAAATATTTTAGATATAGTATGGTTAGTATCAAATTTTTGGGGTCCTACAATCTTTATACCAGTAGCATCAGGGTTTCTAGGGTTTAAAACTAATAGCAACTCATTTATAGTAAGTGTTATTTTTGCTATGATCTTTACTTTATCTACCGGCATTATAGTTGGAGACTTTGCTATCATGAGCTGGAGCTTCGGTATCTTAGGAAGTGCCATCGGCTTGTTTGGTATGCATTATTATCAAGTGTCTCAGGGAAGTATACAAGTACAATCAACCCCTAAAGTTATTAAGGAGTCATTTTTAACAAGAATTGGTTACCTTGTTTTTGAGCCGATAAAAAACTTATATAAATTCTTAATCTCCAGCATTAGGTTGCTTGCAGTAAACCCCGGGCAGCATAAAATAGAGATTAGAAAATTTTGTACTTTCACTCTTTCTTATTACTTTTTATATAGCCTGGATGTCACCTCAAGCCCGGGACATGTTACATTTGCTTATCTTATAACTATAGGATACTTTTTTTGCATGGTTTTATTATTTAGAGAGTTTATCGTAAGCAAAAAGTTTCTGGAAAAGTACTTACATTACTATTGGTATTTCCTGATCACCTTCTGCTTACCGTTTGTATCAAGTTTTATGTTATTCATTGGTTTTAATGACCCGTTCTGGGTAGTAAACGGTATATTATCTGCCTTCTCACTTTACTTATTCGTTGATGCGAGAAGATTTTTATTACTCTATTCGATCGGCACACTTTGCGGATTCATTCTATTCAAGCAGAGTGGTTTTAGTTTAGAGGGATTCCAGGAGATCACTACTACAGGCCGCATAGCATACATCTACTTGTTCTTCTTATTCGCCACCCTGTTTTTCCTCAGAAAACGCGAGAAAGAGCAGGAAGAGAGAGTAGAAACCATGCATGTATTCGGCGGTGCAATGGCACACGAAGTAAAAAGCCCGCTTGCAACTCTTAATATGTGCGCGCAGACCATAAATAATTTATTTCATGGGGCTTTTAATAATAGACAAATAAAAGAAGGAAATTGTACCTTAACTCTTAAAGAGGAAGATGCCAATACTTTAGCAGAATTTACACAAATGCTTACTAAAGTTAGCTCTCAGGGTATAAGCACGGTTGACGGGCTTCTTGCTTCTCTAAAAAGCACAGTAATTGCTGATGATAAGAAGAATATTACTATAGAAGAATGCGTTACCGCAAGCATATTGGAATACAAACTCCTAAACCCCGAGAAAGACGGTGTCGATATTAACATTGTAGAAAACTTTTTATTTTATGGTTCACTGCATTATGTTAAACGCTTGCTGTCTAATTTGCTGAATAATGCATATAAATATGGCGGCAGGAACGTAAAAATAGAGATTAGAGCAGAAAATAATAAGCTATATTTTAGAGATAACGGCAAAGGCATAGCAGAAGATGATATACCATATATATTTGATAAGTTTTATACCAAAAGTAAGAGTGGTACTGGTATCGGTCTTGCATTCTGTAAAATGATAATGCACGATATGGAAGGATATATTGAATGTAAGTCAAGGCTAGGCAAATATACTGAATTTATCCTAACCTTCCCGGCACTTAAGAAGAAAAAGAAGGTAGTTAAAAAGTAGCAAACCTAAATTATAGGTTTTTGAATGGCGTTATTGCTCAAATCAAAGTTAAAGTATATTTTCCCTTTACCCATGTGAGTTAAGTGAGTTTT
>NZ_JSWE01000221.1 GCF_000815465.1 Candidatus Jidaibacter acanthamoeba
AGTTATTTGAGAAGAGAGAAAATAAGGAGATAAAGAAATTAGCAATATACGGAAGAGCCGGAATAGGTAAGAGCACATTATGCCAATACATATCGGTAAGATGGAGTGGGGGGAATTTATGGAATGATAAATATAAGGGAGTAATATGGCTACCGCTTAGGAAAATAGCTTCAGAGTTAAAGAACTGGCAAGAAGATATCAGTTTAGCGGAAGTAATAAGGGAGCATTGTATGGGAGGACGAGAAAGATATAAGCCTAGTGTAGAAGCTATAGATAATTTTATAGGTAATTTTAGCGATATTCTATTTATATTGGATGGCTATGATGAAATAGCACCGATTGTAGACAATTTAGAAAATAGAGAAGGGGAAAAAATCAGAAGGATATTAAAAGAAATATTAACTGATT
>NZ_JSWE01000222.1 GCF_000815465.1 Candidatus Jidaibacter acanthamoeba
CCCAAGTACAATATACAGGTGGGTACAGCATTATGGCCCTAAAATACAAAAGAAAGTTTGTTACTTTCTCAAATCTATCAATTCTTCTTGGTACCTAGATGAGACTTATGTCAAGGTCAAAGGTAAGTGGCTATACTTGTACAGAACCATTGATAGTAACAAAAATACTATTGACTTCTACCTAAGCAAAACACGTAATCACAAAGCAGCTAAATTATTTTTAACTAAATTGCTCAATAAGAAAAATACTTATGAACCAAAAAGTATCACGGTAGATGCTAATCACTCATATACAAATAACATAATTGAGCAATATCACAGACGGGTAAAATGGAAAACCAAAGATGCT